>NZ_JAVRHP010000056.1:0-21818 GCF_031846505.1 Autumnicola edwardsiae | reverse complement strand
TTAAAATTCTACAGCCAATATCAATTTCTGGTCAATGTCCGTTTTCCCTGAAGGGTTTGCGCGTTTAAGAATAAGGTATCCATTTTGCGAATTTTCAGCATTAAATTCCAATTCACCTTCAAAAGGCACAAAATCTTCTGTCATCCAGTCCCCTTTTGCTTCGATAATGCCGGTGGCTATCTCTTTTTGGTCATTATTGACCAGAACAACCGGTGCCGACGCTTCAAAAAACCAGTAACCTCTCGCTTTGCCCTTAATTTGTAACGGAGAAGAAATTTTTTCATTCTTTATAGGCTGCTCCACAATAATGGAGTCCGAAATTTGCCAATTTTCGTCCTTCTCTGTAACAGATTGCCGAAAATTGCCATTTTCAGCATTGCTCTTTGCGCCGGAAGCATCTTCGGTTTTTGTCCCATCCACTGAATTTTCAGTAGAAGATTTCTCTTTCCTGTGTTCATTACAAGAAAAGCAAAATGAAAACAGTATTAGCACAATTAAAAAGCTTAGTATTTCTTTTATTTTCAGCATAACTACTTTTTAAAAATTCTATCAATATTTGGTTTAGCATAACCGGGGCCTTTTAGTACTTTACCATCTTCGCGATAAACCGGTTTCCCATCTGCACCCAGTTTACTCATGTTGCTTAACTGGATTTCATCAAAAACCTCTTCAATTTTATGCTGCATCCCGTGTTCTATTATTGTTCCGCAGAGGATATAAAGCATATCGCCCAGGGCATCTGCAACTTCAGTTAAATTGTTGTTGTTAGCCGCTTCCAGATATTCTTCGTTCTCTTCCTTCATAAGTTCAAACCGCAATTTATTTTTGGGTTTCCCAAGATCTGCAACGGGCTCCTCGCTAATTCCCAGTCCAAATGCAGTATGAAATTCTTTTACAGCCGCTATTCTTTTCTTCATATTATCTGTTTTTCCTGAACATTTTTAACTCTGAGAATTAATTTAAATCATTCATTTTCTGTAGGTGACTACGAGTGGTTTTATAGTCACATCAGCAATAAAAGCTTAACTTTGCTCAAAAATAAACAAAAATGTTTAGCACCGGTCAGCTCATTTTTGCAGGCTTTTTTGTAGTAGCTTTTGTCGCTGCTATAATTTTTAGTTATCGCAAGGATATCGCACTGCATAGAAAATATTATAAAGGCAGTATTTTTGTACTCTTTGGTTTTATTGCATTTATTGGCTTACTTTGGCTCCTAAAAACACTCCTAAACCGCTAGTAATACTACGAAATTCTATACTACAAAGGATTTTAATTATCTTAGCATCCAATTAAACGGAATAAAATGAAAATCATTAAATACCTCCTTTTCCTTATCCTTATCCTTATTATAGGTACATCAATTTATGTTGCCACAAAAGAAGGCGATTACCAGGTAGAAGAAACCAGGATAGTTGAAGCACCTCAGGAAATGATTTTTAATGAAGTAAATGAATTCAGGAATTGGGAAGACTGGTCCCCGTGGCTCCAGAGTGATGATAATCCAATAATGAATTATAGTGAGGAAAGCAGTGGTGAAGGAGCTACTTTTTCGTGGAAGAGTGATGAAATCGGCAATGGAGAAATCACAACTATAGAAACACGTCCTTTTTCCTCTATAAGTCAGGAATTGGTATATACAATTCCCTTTGGAGAATCAAATAGTGCAGTTTACTGGAATTTTGAAGAAACCGAAAACGGCACCGAAATTACCTGGGGAATGCAGGGAAAACATAGTTTTATGGAAAAACTTGGGTTTATGTTTCAGAACGATGATTTTAATGAGATGATGCAACCTAAACTGCAACAAGGCCTGGAAAACCTGGAAAGAATTACCAACGAAAAGATGGCAGAGTATTCCATTAGTGTAGACGGCGTTACCCAACATGGAGGAGGATACTATATGTACAGCACTACTGCAAGTAAGCTAAGCCAGGTAAATGACCGCATGATAGCTATGGTTGCAGATATTTCTTCTTACATGGAAAGAAATAATATTGAGAAAATAGGAAATCCGTTTGTACTATATAATGAATGGAACAACGGAAATACCACTGCGATTTTCTCTACAGGCTACTTTACACCGAGTGAAGTGATTACACCTGAAGAAAGTACAGTCTTATCAGGCTTTATGCCTAACCAAAAGGTAGTAAAGACTACTTTAAAAGGAAACTATGATAACTTAAGTGAAGCCTGGAACCAGGCCCATTCCTATATCCAGGAAAATGAACTTATGCTATTGGAAGATTCAAATCCCTTTGAAGTTTACACTACTGGTCCGCAGCAAACAAAGAATCCTGCGAATTGGGAAACCACCATCTATATTCCCGTACAATAATTACTGCTATGAAGAGTGCTTTACTGGTTTTTTTAGGTGGAGGACTGGGTAGTGTGCTGCGTTACCAGTTGGGCAAACTTCTTAATAACGCCGTAGTTACTTCTATTCCTTACGGTACTTTAACCGCTAACACACTGGGTAGTCTTCTTTTGGGATTTCTCTTTGGACTCGCTCTTAAGTATGGCAATTTTTCTCCGGCTTTTACTATGTTCTTTGCCGTAGGTTTTTGCGGCGGATTTACAACCTTCTCTACTTTTGCCTATGAAAATCAGGTTTTCCTGAGATCTGGCGATTATTACAATTTCCTGATTTATTCTCTCGGTAGCCTTTTTTTAGGAATTACCGCAGTTTTTCTTGGATTGCTTTTATCTCGTCTTACTTAGAATGCTGCTACAGGTAAATCACCTTTATTTATAATTTCACAACACCCCCCTTCAATTATTTGGGAATACACTCTATTTTTTTATAATACTTAACAGTCACCCCAAAAAAGAACCCTTTTTGACTCCCTGACTAAGAAAAAATTGTCAGCTTTTCCTTCGGTTAGTATATTTTCATTGACTACAAAGCTTCTATTTTGGTGCTTTTTTATCTGGAGTTACCTAAACTTCCGCCATTGTAGGCAAATATTCCGCATAATTATAGTTTCAAAATAGATACCCCTGAATTTTGAAGGGTTTTTTTTCTCAATACTGTAAAAGTTTCACCCAATGCCCCTTTTTTTAACGGGGTTTATGATATTTTTATAACTTTATCGAAAGTTTTAATTAGAAATTATGAAAAAAATTGAAGCAATTATTCGAAAATCAAAGTTCGATGAAACCAAGAAGGCTCTTCATGAAATGGGAGTTACTTTTTTTAGCTACTGGGATGTTACTGGTGTAGGTAACGAAAAAGAGGGCCACGTATATCGTGGGGTTAGTTACAGTACCGCAGATATCCAAAGGAGATACCTTTCTATAGTCGTCGCAGACTCTTTTGTGCAAAAGACCGTAGATGTTTTATGCCAAACCTCTTATACCGGGAATGTTGGAGACGGTAAAATATTTGTCTCTCCTATAGAGGAAGCTTACCGCATAAGAACTAAGGAAAAAGGAGAGGATTCTCTTAAATAAAATTACTAACTCTATTTTAAGCCAAAAAATTATGGAAGGATTACTAACAGTTAATAACGTATGGATGATGATCTGTACCGGCCTGGTGTTTTTTATGCACCTTGGTTTCGCATTCCTCGAAATTGGTCTTACCAGGCAAAAGAACACGATCAACATCTTATTTAAAAATATTTTCATCATAACAATGGGCCTACTGCTCTATTGCCTTTTAGGATTCAATCTTATGTATCCTGGAGAGTTTAACGGTTACATAGGCTTTGCAGGTTTTGGACTTAGCAGCCCTCTTGTAGATGGCTCACTGGACCTGGCATACAGCGAAGGCTACACCTATTGGACAGATTTTCTTTTCCAGGGAATGTTTGCCGCAACTGCCGCTACTATTGTTTCCGGTGCTGTTGCTGAAAGAATGAAACTTAGCGCATTTATGATCTTTGTAATTATATATGTAGGAATTGTTTATCCTATTGCAGGTTCCTGGAAATGGGGTGGTGGATTCCTTGACGAAATGGGCTTCTATGACTTTGCTGGTTCCACGCTGGTTCACTCTGTTGGAGGATGGGCCGCTTTGGTAGCTATATGGCTGCTGGGAGCAAGAATTGGAAAATTCAAAGACGGGAAAATCGGGGTTTTCCCCGGGCACAGTATGCCTTTTGCCACTGCGGGAGTATTGATCTTATGGTTAGGTTGGTTTGGGTTTAACGGCGGTTCGGTTTTATCTGCAGATCCCGAGCTTACTTCCTTAACTCTTGTTACAACCTGTCTCGCAGCCGCAGCAGGTGGGGTCGCCTCTTTTATCTTCTCTACCATGATGTATAAAAACTATGATATCACTATGTTCCTGAATGGAATCCTTGGAGGTCTTGTAGGAATTACTGCAGGAGCAGATCAAATGTCTCCCACAGATGCTGTTTTAATTGGCGCTATCGCCGGGGTTATTATTGTACTTGGTGTAGCTTTAATAGATAAAATAAGATTGGATGATCCTGTAGGAGCAGTAGCTGTACACTTAATCTGCGGTATTTGGGGAACACTGGCTGTGGGTATCTTCGGAAACCTCGCCGGCTTCGACCAGTTCATTACGCAGCTTATTGGTGTAGGATGTTATGCAGCCATTTGTATTGTAGGCGCCTTCCTTATTTTCTACATTCTTAAAGTTACCATAGGAATAAGAGTTTCTAAAGTAGAAGAAACAGAAGGACTCGATCAACACGAACATGGTATGGATGCCTATGCCGATTTCGGACTAAGACAACACTAAGATAAAGAGAAAAGAAAACGGAGCGTTTTGCCGAACGCTCCGTCAAAATTACTCTACATATTTTTTCGATTGACTAAACATGATCAATCGAGCCTGGAAGCTAAATCAAATCAAAAAATTTAAACAATCTTATTATGAAAGTAATTACAAATTCAAAATTAACAAAATTCCTGCTTTTAGCAGCAGTAGTTTTATCAAGTTCTTACACTTATGCCCAGGAAGAAATGGACGAAGAAATGGGAGTAGAAGAAGCTTCTAACTGGACCTTAAGTGGGAGTGTTGATGCATACTTCAGGGCTAACTTTAATGGTCTAAATAAAATAGAATACAATGAGGATGGTGATCCTATTGCAGGTCCCGAAGCACCGGCATCATCCTTTGCCAACGATCCGGGTTTTGCTTTGGGAATGGCAAACGTGATTTTGGGTTACGAAGGTAGCAAAGTTGGCTTTGTTGCCGATCTTGTCTTTGGCCCGCGTGGTGAGGAAGCGGTCTTCAACTCCATTGGATCAAGCAATATTGTAAACCAGCTATATGTTTACTACAACGTGAACGACGCTTTAACACTGACTTTGGGTAACTGGAATACTTTTCTTGGCTACGAGGTAATTTCTCCCGCTGCCAATTTCAACTATTCCACTTCTTATATGTTCTCCTTCGGGCCATTTTCCCACACCGGTTTAAAAGCAGATTTTAATTTTAACGATAACTGGACGGGAATGCTTGCCATTATGAACCCAACAGATTATACAGAATTTAACCCCTTCGGAAAATATTCTTTTGGAGGACAATTAGGATATTCAAATGATTCGGGTAGTGCGTTTTTAAACCTACTGTACGGGGAACAATCACCACTTTCTGATGAGGCAACTTTCCAGATCGATTTAACTACAGGTTGGGATCTAAGTGATGCGTTCTACCTTGGATTTAATACTACCTACGCCGATACCGATGGAACAGGATTTTATGGAGCAGCAATTTATCCACAACTTCAGACTTCCGATAGTTTTGCAATAGGTTTAAGAGCTGAATATTTTAAAGAACTGGACAACGATTTTAACGAAGCTATAGTTTATGGCGATGATGTAGAAGCTCTGGATTTCACTCTAACCGGAAGCTATACAGTAGGAAACTTAATTATTAAGCCTGAACTAAGACTGGACAGTATTTCTGAAGATGTTTTTCTTGATTCCGATTTAAACAGGAACGATAACCTTTCATCATTCCTTATTGCTGCAATCTATGCGTTCTAATTTTTACTTTTAACTATACTCGGAAATATTCCTGCTTTCCTGAAAAATCCAGGGAATCAGGAATATTCCGGTTTTTATATTGAATCTTTTTACGAAATCACCACTCCGGCATCCTTATATCCTAAACCGTCCGCCGGAGAAGGTGATTTTTGTTTAGAATTTTTAAAAGTTCTTCAGGAAATTCCTCTTCACAAAATTGCCGGCACTTCTGCTTTTAGAAATGAAACTTAAACTAAGGCTTTACTTCAGGTCGAAAATTGCCATTTTTAACAGGTGATCTTTTAGAGGACTAAAAGCATATTTTCACCGCTCCTTCATTTTACTAAACTCGCTTTAAATTTTTCCTGAAAATGTTACTTTACTGATCAATTTTATCAGATATGGAAGATTACACTAATAAATACATGCTTTTTTTAGAATCGAAAGCAAGAATTGATTTCACTCCACAGAAAAATATACTTTTCCATTCTCCCGAAGGCTAAAATCTTTGAAAAAGTGGAAAATTTAGTCAACATTTGCCCTGTAATACCTGGATTTTCCTAAATACTGCTGAATAAGCTCATTATATTCCGGACTCAATTTCAAATCAAGTATTCCCGGAATATCATAGAGGGCCTCCATATTGTCATAGCCTAATTTCAGCAAATCTTCAAGATAAAGTAGTGCAGTCTCGTAATCGCCGTCCTGCCCCGCAAGTTTTACAATGTTTAAATATGCTTCAGGATTTTGTCTATCCAAAACCGTCCTGAGCAGACTGGCGAAAACTTTTGCATCCAGACTACCATTACCTTTTTGGATTCCATCATATTTTGCGGCTGAATAGTACTTCAGAAAACCTTCCAGCCTGTGCGCCATCTTTTGCTCAACCGCACTCCCCCCTTCCTGAATTTTTTGCAGCTCGTCCAGTTGAAAAGCCCACCAACCAATATTTTCGAAATTTGCAATGGCAAGATCGTTCTCCATAAAATAGATGTAATCCTGCTGCTTTATCTCTTCCCGGGATTCTATATTTCTGTACTCCCTTCTTTGCTTTCTAAAAGGGTTGGCCCTACGCAATTCCCTTTTTTTTGCCTTTAGAATATCTTCAAAATCATAATCTGAATACTTTTCTTCTATTTGTTCCAGTTTTACAAATGCCGGATAATATTCCCTTTTTCGCCTTAAACGCTCTGCATACTCAAGTTCATCCTGAAATAAAGATTCCACAACAGCGGCATTACGGTCACGACTTCCCCTTTCCATAGAGTACAAACTGAAACCGGCCACCGCGTTAGAAATGACCTCAGTATCGGGCCATTCTTTAGGATCATCCGAATAATAGCCCAGTTCAGAAGGAAAATTACGATCTTCAAAAAAATCCACATAGCTCTCAATCTCGAATTTCTGAAAATCCCGATCACTCACCAACGCACTGAACATGAATCTATTTTTTTCAACTACAAAGTCGGGTTTTAAAACAGCATTTCCTATTGCCAGCACACCATCTATATCATTATAAATTATGGGAAGAGCCGAAGCCACTTGCGCCCCTTCACCCAGACCGGCGGTAAAAATCTGATCTGTATCAATGGGTATTGCTTTAATCACGCTGCCAATCATCCTTAGCGCCTGCGTCACATTTTCCTGAAGTGAATCCTCTTTAAACTTCGCATTAGAGGCGGCAATAACATAAGATTGCTCTTCTGCCACGCGTCGGAAAAGTTGTGCTGCCAGCCTCCCCCTCCCATCGGGATCAAAAACAAAAATAACCGGATTAGCCGTATTTGTTTGAAAAGATTGCGGGATGTACAGTGCATAAGAGCCACCAAGGCTGTCCTGAACCGGAATAGAATCTGTCACCCTTCCTTTAAGAAGGCGCAATTCCTGCGCTCCTGCAGAAAAGTATAAAAAGATTAAAAGAAGAAACAGACAGTATTTTTGCTTTTTCATAATGTAATGATAGTTGGTAAATATAAAAAAAGCCTTTACCCTCAGGTAAAAGCTCTATTACTGCAAAGCAAGTTTCCTAATCCAATTATTTCCTAACCCGTTCCAGCCTTACCTGCTGCTGATCTGAGGAGAAAAATAAGCTTGCCAAAACTGAAACTAACAGTAAATCAGCAAAAATCAGGAACATTACCCTTATTGCAGCTACACCATCAAAATTCATTCCTGAAAATCCAACTAACCCCGTTATTAAGGTTAAAACTAAAAATATTGTTATTTTCTTTTTCATAAGTATCTGTTTTTTCTCAAAGATAAATCATAAGAACGCTGATTATTCTCAAAGAAATTATAATTACCAGTAAATTAACGAGAATCTTCAATAAAGACCGAAAATGTTAATATTTTGACTAACACCATTTTTCTTTCATGCTGCTTTTTATACCACAGGCTCAGGCGAAAATAAGTATCTTCGCACTTTAAAAACCAGCGAATATTTTGAGCGAAAAAGATCCAGACAAAGGCCATTCTGAAGAATTTTTTGGAGACTACAGAGATTTCTGGTGGAATAGACCTTTTTTAGATTTAACAGCAGAAAGGCTAAACCTGAACACCGTTAGCTCTATGCTGGACGTTGGCTGTGGAAAAGGACACTGGACGAGAATACTGGCTCCATACCTTCAGAAAGATGCAGAAATCACCGCTGTTGATAATGACAAAAAATGGCATCTCAAAAACACTGAACTAGAACATTATTTTTCCGGCAAAGCACAAAACTTCACCTTAATGAATGCTGATGCCCAAAAATTACCATTTCCGGATAATAGCTTTGATTTTGTTACCTGCCAGACGGTACTTATTCATCTTCCGGAGCCACAAAAGGCGATTAAGGAGATGAAAAGAGTTCTAAAAAGCAACGGAATTCTTCTTTGCGTAGAACCGAACAATATTATACAGAGCCTCACTAAAAATTCCATTTCTCAAAAAGATTCTATAGAAGAAACCCTGGATCATATCAAATACCGCCTCATTATAGAAAAAGGTAAACGAAAAATGGGGCAGGGCGATAATTCCCTTGGAGATCTGCTGCCGGGAATGTTTGCCATGGAGGAACTTAAGGATATTGAGGTAAGACTTTCTGATAAAGCAATTGCCATGTATCCTCCTTATGACAATGAAGAGCAGGTGGCAACTTTAAAGCAGTGGCTTCAGGGAGGCTCCTGGAAATCGAACACTCAAAAAGATATTGACTTTTTTAGTGCCGCAGGAGAACAGTATATGCCTTTCTATTTTGAGTACCAGGAAAAATATAGTTCCCGCGACAGCCACATTATGGGCGCATTACAGCGTGAGCAGTATCATGCCGCAGGAGGCTCTTTGATGTACCTCGTGAGTGCCAGAAAATAATCTTATTCCTGAAAATTTACTTCTAATTTAATTACTTAGGCTTCTGTATAGGTGCATCTTCAATAACATTGGACAATACGATATGCGTTTTTGTTTCTCCGTAAGTGATCATTTTATCAATAAACCTTTCCAGATGAGACTGGTCGTGAAGGACTACTTCCATAATAATATTTTCGTTTCCTGTAATCCTGTAGCAGTTTAAAACCTCATCAAACTCCTTTACTTTCTCCAGAAAAGCTTTGAGCCTTCCCATAAAAGCCCTTAATGTTATTATAGCCTTTAGCTGATGTCCCGCCTGGTTATAGGCAATTTCAGTTCTGTAGCCTTTTATTAAACCGGAATCTTCCATTTTCCTGATTCGTTCTGCAACCGCGGGAGAAGTGATTCCCACCTTCCTGCCAATTTCAGCATTAGACTGTCTCGCGTTAAGCTGAAGGCATTTTAGAATTTCCCAATTGAGTTTATCGATTTTCATTTTAAAAGTTTCGGCTATTAAAAATATAAAAATTAAAGCAAATTCGCCATTCCGCCTTAAAATCAATATTCAAAATAAAAATCTTGTAGTTAAATTTGAAGAAAGAATTATAAAAATCCTGCTATAAAAAAGATGTCAATACACGATTCCAGTAAGCCTACCGAAACAGCTATTTATAAAAAAGCTATGGAGATCTTTCGCCTTTCCCGAAGTATTTCTAATTACCTGGTACACGACCTGGGAAACCTGCAGGTAAACGGGAGGGAAAATCCTCATATCTATTTTACAGGAGATATTGTACAGCAATCGGTTTCACTCGCCCCTGAAATCCTGAAAGCGGAAAGTAAAACTTTTTCTGAAGAGCGATACCGTCATATTGCATCCCTTACTCGTTTGGTAAACCTTCTACATAAAAACTGTGACCGCCTTGAACTTAGTAACAGCAACGGAAAGGAATTTCTTCATCTTTTAAGGAGTGAACTTAAAAAGTTTAAAAAACTACAGCGTACCTGGATGTTAAAAATGTAAGCAACTTTAATGCTTCTAAAATGGCAAATTTCGGCTTAGAGCTCATCTAAAGGAGCTTATACCTGTTCAAAAAAAGCCAGGTGAATTCCCTGGATCAGCATGTTGGTACCAATGATGGCGATAATAAGCCCCATTATTTTCTCTACTACTACAATTTTATTCTGCCCTATAAACCGCACAAGATAATCACTGGAAATAAAAGCCAGATGATTGAGCCACATTATTAACCCGAACATAACTACAATCACAAGCATATCGAGATAACTGGCCGTAGTGGTATAGTTCATGGCGGTAACTATAGTTCCCGGACCCGCAAGTATTGGAATGGCAAGAGGCGAAATGGAAATACCTTCGTTAAAATCTATCTCTGTCTGGTTATCTATGCTGGATTGTTGCGCCCGGATCATCTCAAAACCTACAAAGAACACCAGGATTCCCCCGGTTATTTTAAAGGCAGGGATAGTCAAACCAAAAAGATCGAAAATATATTTACCTAGCAAAATAAACCCGGTAACTATAACGAAAGCTGTAAAAGTCGCCTTTTTGGAAATAAACCGTTTTCTTGCACCATCGGCCTGCTTGGTGAGACTTAAAAAGATAGGAATGTTTCCCACGGGATTGTTAATAGCAAAGAATGCCGTGAAAGCCCCAATGGCATATAACCAAATGTTTTCCATAGTAGTTTTACCTTTTCAAAAAGATCTCTATAGATCAAATTTTAAAGTCTGCAAAAGTAATTTGAAAGTTTGAATTTTAAAGCAATAAACAGCTAAAGTTTATGGGTTTTCGCAGCCAGGAAACAGTGATAAAAAATATGCACGCCAACCAAGCAATCTCCCCCTTTTACAGGAGAGACTGCAACAAAATCTACATATTCCTTCTATACTGCCCCCCTACTTCAAACAAGGCAGTGGTAATTTGGCCAAGAGAACAAACTTTTGTGGCTTCCATTAAAAGTTCGAATAAATTTTCATTGTTAACAGCAGCATCCTTTAATTTATCCAGTGCATCATCTGCCTTGTTGCCTTTAGCTTTATGAAGGGTTGTGAGTGTTTTTATCTGATGTTGTTTTTCTTCTTCTGTCGCCCTTATGACTTCCCCCGGAGTAACAGTTGGTGATCCTGTAGAACTTAAAAAGGTATTCACACCAATAATTGGAAAATCCCCGTTGTGCTTTAAAGTTTCGTAATAAAGACTTTCCTCCTGAATCTTTCCGCGTTGGTACATGGTTTCCATCGCTCCCAGCACTCCGCCGCGTTCGGTAATCCGGTCAAATTCCTGTAAAACTGCTTCTTCGACAAGATCTGTTAATTCTTCAATTATAAACGATCCCTGGATAGGATTTTCATTCTTGGTTAAGCCAAGTTCTTTATTGATAATAAGCTGAATTGCCATCGCCCTTCTTACTGAAGCTTCTGTTGGCGTGGTTATCGCCTCATCGTAAGCATTGGTATGCAGGGAATTACAGTTATCGTAAATTGCATACAGGGCCTGCAATGTTGTCCTGATATCATTAAAATCTATTTCCTGAGCATGAAGCGAACGCCCCGAGGTTTGAATGTGATATTTAAGCATTTGAGCACGTGGATTAGCGCCATATTTGTGCTTTAAAGCTTTAGACCATATTTTCCTGGCAACACGGCCAATAACTGCATATTCCGGGTCTACTCCATTAGAGAAAAAGAAGGACAGGTTAGGACCAAATTTATTAATATCCATCCCGCGGCTTAAATAGTATTCTACATACGTAAAGCCGTTAGCAAGGGTAAAAGCAAGTTGCGTAATGGGATTGGCACCCGCTTCAGCAATATGATAGCCGGAAATGGAAACGGAATAAAAATTCCGGACTTTTTCTTCAATAAAATACTGCTGAACATCGCCCATTAACCTCAGCGCAAATTCCGTAGAAAAAATACAGGTATTCTGCGCCTGATCCTCCTTTAGAATATCTGCCTGAACGGTTCCTCTTACCGAACTCAGCGTTTTTTGGCGTATATCTTCATAAACTTCAGCATCCAAAATCTGATTTCCGGTTAAGCCCAGAAGCATCAATCCCAGACCGTTATTGCCTTCAGGTAGATCGCCTTTATATGATGGCCTGTCAATTCCATTATCGTCATAAAGCTCCTTCAGCTTTGCTTCAACCTTATCTTCGAGATCATTTGTCTTGATGTATTTTTCGCATTGCTGATCGATAGCCGCATTCATAAAAAAGCCGAGAAGCATTGGAGCAGGTCCATTAATCGTCATACTTACAGAAGTCATTGGATCTGCAAGATCAAAACCGGAATACAATTTTTTGGCATCATCAAGGCAGCAAATTGAAACTCCGGCGTTACCTATCTTCCCGTAGATATCAGGGCGATGATCGGGATCATTTCCATAAAGCGTCACAGAATCGAATGCCGTGGAAAGCCGTTTTGCCGGTAAGCCTAAACTTACATAATGAAACCTCCTGTTGGTACGCTCCGGCCCACCTTCTCCGGCAAACATCCTGGTAGGATCTTCGCCCTGCCTCTTAAACGGATAAAGCCCGGCGGTATATGGAAATTCCCCCGGCACATTTTCCTGAAGGCACCATTTTAAAATATCGCCCCAGGCTTCATATTTTGGAAGGGCAACTTTTGGAACCTGCGTATGGGAAAGTGATTCGGAATGGGTGTCGATTTTAATTTCTTTATCCCGAACTTTAAAAGAATAAACCGGCTGCCTGTACTTATTCACTTTTTCATCCCAGCCGAGAATAATTTCCCAATTATAAGGATCCAGATCCATCTTTACCCGATCGAACTCTTTTTTAAGTAAATCTGTAAATTCTCTGTTTTCTTCGGAAATTGCTTCTTCCAAAGCTTCTTCATCCAGACCAAATTTGGTAAGTCCAAGCTTTACATTGGTGACAGATTCTATGGTTTTGAAAATTCCGTAGAGTTTTTGAGCTACTTCAGCCTGAGATTTAGCTTTTTCGTCATAGCCCCGGTTATTTTCGGCTATTTCGGATAAATAGCGGGTACGTTTAGGCGGAATAACGAAGATTTTTTCGCTCATTTCCCGTGAGATCTCAAAAGTAGAATTCAATTCTGAATTTGTTTTCTCATCAATCTTGTCCATGATATGCTTGTAAAGCGTGTTCATGCCGGGATCGTTAAACTGGGAAGCAATAGTGCCGAAAACTGGCAATTTCTCAGCATCTTCATGCCATAAAGCATGATTTCTCTGGTATTGCTTTTTAACATCCCGAAGTGCATCCTGGGCCCCACGTTTATCGAATTTATTGATGGAAACCAGATCTGCAAAATCCAGCATATCGATCTTTTCCAGCTGGGTTGCTGCTCCAAATTCAGGCGTCATCACATATAATGAAACATCAGAATGATCCAAAATTTCAGTGTCTGATTGTCCGATTCCTGAAGTTTCGAGGATAATAAGATCATATTCAGCTACTTTAAGGATCTCCACAGCTTCAGCAACATGTTTAGAAAGTGCTAAATTAGACTGCCTTGTGGCAAGCGAGCGCATATAAACCCGCGGACTATTAATAGAATTCATTCTAATCCTATCTCCCAGCAATGCGCCGCCGGTTTTTTTCTTGGAAGGATCTACAGAAACAATACCGATATTTTTTTCAGGAAAATCGGCTAGAAAACGCCTTACCAGTTCGTCAACAAGGCTTGATTTCCCAGAACCTCCTGTTCCCGTAATTCCCAGAACAGGAATATTTTTTCCGGATTTTTCTACTTCAGAAAAACTTTTTTCAAACTCCTCATGATTATTTTCAGCTAAAGAAATGAGTCTGGCAATGGTGTTTACATCCTTCTTCTTCAGCGATATTCCTACACCTTCTTTCTTTGGAAGAGGAGGCGTTGGTTCATCTACACGCTTCACCATATCATTGATCATTCCCTGCAATCCCATTTCCCGGCCATCATCTGGAGCGTAAATTCGGGTAATCCCATAATCCATCAATTCTTTAATTTCTTCCGGAAGAATAACTCCGCCGCCACCGCCAAAAATCTTGATATGACCAGCGCCTTTTTCCTGAAGGAGATCGTACATGTATTTGAAATACTCGTTGTGCCCGCCTTGATAAGAGGTCATGGCAATGGCGTGCGCATCTTCCTGGATTGCACAATTCACGACCTCTTCCACACTGCGGTCATGCCCCAAATGGATCACTTCCACACCAGTGGACTGGATAATCCTGCGCATAATATTTATAGCAGCATCGTGGCCGTCAAAAAGAGAAGCGGCCGTTACCATTCGTATTTTATTCTTGGGAGTATAGGGTTTCTGTTGTTCCATTATCAATAATATCAATTTTTTGATGCTGCAATTTACGAAAATTGTAAATTTTTCTACGCCTCTTTAATAATTCTGTAATACTAATTTATACGGAAGCCAAAACACTGTAAAATGACTAATTTTAGCCTGTAAACAGCATTTTATGAGCAAAATTACCCTTTTAATTCATTGTCCCGATACCTCCGGAATCATTGCCAGCGTCACTTCTTTCATTTATGAGCATAAAGGTAATATAATCTATATCGATCAATACGTAGACATTGAAAACAAGATCTTTTTTATGCGTCTGGAAGGAGAATTTGCTGATAAGACTGAAATTCCTACTCTCAGAGATGAATTTAAGGCTGAAATAGGAGATCGCTATAATATGTCCTGGCAGATGTATACTGCAGGTGCACCTCTTAAAATGGCAATTTTCGTATCTAAGTACGACCATTGTCTCTATGATATTCTTGGCAGATACAAATCTGGCGAACTGGATGTCACCATCCCGATGATTATTAGTAATCATGCGGATTTAAGACCTATTGCTGACAGTTTTAATATTCCTTTTTATCATGTTCCCGTACTTAAGACTAAAAAAGAAGAAGCTGAAGCAAAACACCTTGAATTACTTCAGAAGGAAAAAATTGACCTTATTGTCCTTGCCCGTTATATGCAGATTATCCCACCTAACCTCATCAGGGCCTTTCCAAACCGGATAATAAATATTCACCACTCCTTTTTACCGGCCTTTGCCGGAGCAAAACCCTATCATATGGCGTACAAACGCGGAGTAAAAATTATTGGTGCAACAAGCCATTATGTTACAGAAGAACTGGACGCGGGACCTATAATTGAACAGGATATTTCCAGGATTTCCCATAGCCACTCTATTAAAGACCTTATTTTAAAGGGAAGAGACCTGGAGAAAATTGTTCTGGCCCGGGGAATAAAATTGCACATTGCCCGTAAAACGCTTGTTTATAATAATAAAACCATCATTTTTATCTGATTTTTTCAGTTAATTTCTGAAATAGAGGAGCAAAGACCTCTTCAAATTTTCAAAACAGGAAGCTGTTATATAAATTCTATCTTTGAAAAAAAGAACATCATGAAAAAGTATTATTTCTTAAGTCTCTTATTCATTTTAACATCTTGCGCAGAATTACAGAATATTGCCAGCCAGCTACCTCAAGGCGGCTATGGGGTGAGCAACGACGACATAGCAGCAGGCCTTAGGCAGGCCCTTGATATGGGAATTGAGAAACAAGTTACTAAACTGACCCAAGAAGATGGTTTTTTCAGGAATGAACTTGTACGGATCACTTTACCCCCGGAATTACAAAAAGTGGATAAGACCTTACGGGATGTGGGACTGGGATCCCTTGCAGATGAAGGTTTGAGGGTCCTGAACCGCGCAGCAGAAGATGCCGTACAAGAAGCAACACCTATTTTTGTTAATGCAGTACAGGAAATCACTTTTGCAGACGCCAGGAATATCTTATTGGGAGCTGACAATGCTGCCACCCAGTATTTAAACAATAAAACCGAAACTGCCTTATATTCAAAATTTAATCCTGTAATACAAAGTTCCCTTAATAAAGTAGGTGCAACCCAGGTATGGAGCAATTTAATCCAAAGATATAATAGTCTTCCCCTTACTACCACTGTAAATCCAGACTTATCAGATTATGTGACGCAAGAGGCCTTAAAGGGAGTGTATGCAATGATTGCTGTAGAAGAGAAGCAGATACGCGAACAAACAGCCTCACGTACTACCACATTGCTTAAAAAGGTTTTTGCTTTGCAGGATTAATTATCAAATTCTCAAATAATTAGCTATTTTTTAACAAAACACCTCTTCTGTTACCGCTTTTTACCAGAAGGTTAACTATAGATTAATAAATCTTAAACCATTTGCTTCTTACCTTTGTAAGGTGAATATAAAAAATTATGTTTAGGATTTTTACAAAAAAGAAGCGAGAGGAGCGGCTTTGTGACAAATATAAGGAACTGATGCACAAGGCTTATAAATCTGCACTTTATGATAAAGAAAAAAGCGATAAACTCAATTCCCGGGCAAAGAAAATTTTATGGGAATTGCGGAGATTGAATTACCGTGAAATCGACGCGTGGTCTTGAAGTCTTAGGAAATAGTCCATTGCTTTTGTGAGTCGGCTCCCGTACCAACTAAAGAATTCTCCATCTACGAGAATTACTTCTGCATCTATATTTTCAAAAATCTCTTTGTGTTTTGCCTTAAAAGGAAAGGGCTCTGAAGAAAGTAAAATAAGATCCAAATTCAGGTTTTGCAATTCCTCAAGATTAGTTTCAGGATACCTGCCTGTAAAAACATTCTCGAACCGGTTCAATTTTAGCAGTTCATTAATAAAGGTCTCTTTTCCAGCTACCATTAACGGATCTTTCCAAATAAAGTACGCTACCCTTTTTGTTGCTGTTTTTAAAGTTTTTGCCTCAACCTTTTTCTTCTTTTCCTGAATTTCGGAAATCATATCTTTCACCGGGGATCGTTTTCCAAAAATTTGTCCATACTGTTGCATTAGTTTAAAAGCGTCTTCCAGGCTAACGATATCGGAGACATGCACCGGTGCTAATTTTTCCAGTTCTGAAACCATCTCTTTAGTATTCTCTTCCTTATTACAAAGAATTAAGTCTGGTTCCAGTGCTCTTATTTTTTCTATATGAACAGTTTTTGTCCCTCCTACGACCTTCTTCCTTTTCCGCAAACCTTCAGGATGAACACAAAATTTTGTTATACCTGCAATATTTTCTTCCAGGCCAAGATCGAAAAGTAATTCCGTTTGGCTGGGTACTAAAGAAATAACACGCCTGGAATGTTTAGGAATTTCAATCTTTCGGTGGAGCTGATCTGTAAATTCCATAGCAGCTTAAAGTTGCCTTAGCTCCTCTTCCATTTGTTTCTGAAGAACTTCGGCCTTGGCACCGGCAACTTCAGCAAAATTAGAAGAATCTGAAGCGTAAATTATTTTGCGTGCAGAATTTACCAAAAGACCTACATCTTTGTTCATTCCGGATTTACAAACTTCTTCCAACTTTCCACCTTGTGCACCAACTCCCGGCACCAGCAAAAAACTGTTAGGCACAATCTTTCTAATTTCCTGCAAATACTCAGCTTTTGTTGCCCCCACCACATACATTAAATTCTCAGAATTTTTCCAGGTTCTGGAAGTTGTTAGAACCTGCTTATATAGTTCGAGATCATCAACCTTTTTCGTCTGAAAATCAAAAGCACCTTCATTTGAAGTCAATGCTAATAATATCGTATGCCGGTTCTGAAATTCAAGAAAAGGTTCTACAGAATCCTTACCCATATAAGGTGCCACGGTTACAGAATCGAAACCCATGTCCAGTAAAAAAGTTTTGGCGTACATCCTGGAAGTATTGCCAATATCCCCCCGCTTGGCATCGGCTATAGTATAAATTTCAGGATAATTGTCGTGCAGGTAATCTACTGTTTTTTGCAGCGCTTTCCAGCCTTTAATTCCACAGGCCTCATAAAAAGCAGTGTTTGGTTTGTAGGCCACTGCGAATTGCTGGGTGGCATCAATAATCGCTTTATTAAAAGCAAAAATAGGATCTTCTTCTGAAAGCAAATAGGCCGGAATCTTTTCCAGGTCTACATCTAAGCCGATACACAAAAAAGATTTTTTCTTATGAATTTGATTTATCAGCTCTTGAATTGACATAGAATGTTTGTTTAAAGTTTAATTAAAAAGTTTAAAGTTCGGTATGTGACCTTAGATGAAATTTAATGTCTAATAAATCTTATTTTATTTCCTCATGCGGTTTTTGCTTTTTCTCTCCTCTTTCCTCTCTCCTCTTTTTTTCTTCACTCTTCACCCTTCACTTCTTCACTGCTTAAAAAATATCTGAATTCTCCTTAAGCTTTTCAGTATTCTCTACCAACTGAAGTTCATCGAGGATCTTCTGAATATCACCGTTAATTATATTAGAAAGATCGTATAAGGTTAAATTGATTCTGTGATCTGTAACCCTTCCCTGAGAATAGTTATAAGTCCGGATTTTTGCACTACGGTCACCACTGGAAACCATAGAATTTCTCTTGGCTGCATCTGCTTCCATCTTCTTCGCCAGCTCCATTTCATAAAGTCGCGAACGTAAGACCCTAAACGCTTTCTCTTTGTTCTTATGCTGCGATTTCTGATCCTGACACTGCGCCACGAGTCCGGTTGGTTCGTGAGTCAATCTTACGGCAGAATATGTGGTATTTACAGATTGACCTCCAGGACCTGAAGAACAGAAATAATCTATCCGAACTTCCTTAGGATCAATCTCCACATCAAACTCTTCAGCTTCGGGCAAAACCATTACTGTAGCTGCCGAAGTGTGCACCCTTCCCTGGGTCTCAGTTTGCGGAACACGCTGTACACGGTGAACACCCGCTTCAAATTTTAGAGTTCCGTAGACATCTTCTCCGGAAACTTCAAAGATCATTTCTTTAAAACCACCACTGGTGCCCTCGCTAAAATCCACAATATTGTGCTTCCAGCCTTTGCTTTCCACATATTTGGTGTACATTCTGTAAAGATCTCCGGCAAAAATACTGGCTTCATCACCTCCAGTACCGGCCCGTATTTCCATTACCACGTTCTTGGCATCTTCAGGATCTTTTGGAACGAGCATCATCCTGATCTTTTCTTCCAGCTCAGGAAGTTGTTCCTTAGCCTCTTCCATCTGAAGTTTTGCCATTTCGGTCATTTCGGGATCACTCCCGTCTGCAATAATCTCTTCAGATTCCTGGATATTTTGCGTTAGTTCCATATAAACCCCGCGAACATCCATTAAAGCTTTTAAATCCTTATATTCTTTGTTTAATTCTATATATCGCTTCTGATCGGCAATTACGTCCGGCTGAATGATCAAATCATTTACTTCATCAAATCGCTGCTTTACTATGTTAAGCTTCTCAATCATATAAACCCTTGATTTTAGGATCACAAATTTACAATAAAATCATGGAACTGTATGATGGAAAATAGGGCATCTAAATTCTTCCCATTTTGCCCATTTCGCAACAAAACGGCAAGCCTTCTGTAATAAAAATGGTATTTTTAACCATATTCTTAGCAATGTCCAAAACATTAAAAGCCAGCTTTATATTTTATAAAGCCTATATTATACCTTCCCTTATCCTGAATTTTCTATTGATTTTTCTTAAAATCACCCCGGCTGTAATCATTATTTATAAAATTTTTATAGCAGGCCTTGTCTTTCTATGGTACCAGATGCCTCCAAGGAATGATAAATTGATTTTCTACTACAATCTTGGACTTAGGAACAGAAGCCTGTTTGGTCCTGCCCTAATCTACGATCTTATTTTAACCGCTGCCTGTTTATCTATATTGTTTATAATATGAAGCTGGAAATTGACAATGTGGAATTAAGTTTTTCGGGAAGAAAAATTCTTAGCGGGATTTATGTGAAGGCTGAAAAAGGTAAAATTACAGGTTTGCTTGGCTCCAACGGTTGCGGAAAAAGCAGTTTGCTGAAGATCATTTTTGGAAATCTGAAGCCTAAGAACAAGCTGATAAAAATTAATGACCAACCTTTTCTGAAGCCGTTATACACTTCCAAAAAAGTAAAATATCTGCCGCAGCATCACCTTTTCCTAAAAAACCTTCGCCTAAAAAAAGCCTTTAATTTATTTGAAGCCGAATGGAATTTGCTCATTTCAGCATTTCCTGAAATGGGAAAACATGCAGATGCTAAGTTTGATGACCTTTCCGGTGGGGAAAGGCGTTTAACTGAAATTTTTATCATTATAAACAGCAGTGCCGAATTCATCCTTTTAGACGAACCTTTTACTCATCTTTCTCCTCTTTATATTGAAAAAATAATGGAACTCCTTCAGAAGGAAAAACAAAACAAGGCAATTATCCTAACCGATCATTTATACCGGCATATTTTAGATTTAGCCGATAATATTTACCTGATTAAAGACAGGCACAGCCATTTAATTAAAGGTCCTGCTGACCTTGAAAAATTCAATTATTTGCGAGAAGGGATGCTTTAAATTGATCTTTATGAATAAAAGAATTCGCCATATGTGCTTTTAATACTCAGCTTTTTACTTTCTGAAGCTTCAACCCTACCCACTATTTTAGCATCAACATTAAAAGATTTGGAAACGGAAATAATTTCACCGGCAACAGAAGGATCCACATATAGCTCCATACGGTGCCCCATGTTAAACACCTGATACATCTCTTTCCAATCGGTTTTGCTTTCCTGCTGAATAAGTTTAAATAGCGGTGGCACTTCGAACATATTATCTTTTATAACATGTAGGTTATCAATAAAATGAAGAATTTTAGTTTGTGCTCCTCCGCTGCAGTGAACCATTCCATAAATTTCTTTGTTGCTAAATTTTTGAAGGATTTTTTTGATAACAGGAGCGTAAGTTCTGGTAGGAGAAAGCACCAGCCTTCCGGCATCCAGAGGAGCACCTTCAATTTTATCTGTCAACAATTTTGTTCCCGAATAGATAAGATCTTCAGGAATACTATTATCAAAGCTTTCCGGATATTTTTCTGCCAGAATTTTGGAGAAAACATCGTGTCTGGCAGAAGTCAGTCCGTTACTTCCCATTCCGCCGTTATATTCCTTTTCATAAGTTGCCTGCCCAAAAGAAGAAAGACCTACAATAACATTTCCGGGTTTTATGTTAACGTTGTCGATGACATCACTGCGTTTCATTCTGGCTGTGACCGTAGAATCCACAATTATCGTCCTCACAAGATCCCCAACATCTGCCGTTTCCCCGCCTGTGGAATGGATTTCCACACCAAAATCTTTTAATTCCGAAATCAGCTCTTCTGTACCATTTATAATAGCAGATATTACTTCACCGGGCACAAGATTCTTATTCCTGCCAATTGTTGAAGAAAGCAAAATTTTATCTGTAGCGCCAACACATAAAAGATCATCGATATTCATTATAAGTGCATCCTGTGCTATACCCTTCCAAACATCCAGGTCACCAGTTTCCTTCCAATACATGTAAGCAAGCGAAGACTTTGTTCCGGCACCATCGGCATGCATTAACAGGCAGTATTCTTTGTCTCCCGTCAGGTAATCGGGTACGATTTTACAGAAAGCTTTAGGAAACAAGCCTTTATCGACATTCTTAATTGCGTTGTGCACATCTTCCTTGCCTGCGGAAACCCCACGGCTGGCATAC
>NZ_JAVRHP010000055.1:0-21830 GCF_031846505.1 Autumnicola edwardsiae | reverse complement strand
GGAAGATTAAAAAATGCTATAAAAAGAAATTCCAGACCAGCCCGAAACGTACAAGAAAGTCGGTGTATGGGTAACCGGGAGCAGAAAAGTTGTCGTTTCCTGTAAGAAGCGCATTTAGATGTTCCAGCTTAAAAAAGATCCTGGTCTGACGTACTTTTCCGTTAAAAAAGAAGTCTACGACTGGAAATCCACCTAATTCCTGCTGGTTCTGAACGAAGAATTCTGCTAAAACGGGGTCATAACCATTCATTTCGTATTCTGAAAAGTATTTAAATGTAAATCCCGTCTGCAGATATAATGCTCTCTGGAACCAGTGGTCCTGGTAGTAAAAGGAATTTCTGGTCACAAAATCTGGCAATTTTAGCACATCTGCACCATTTAAGACATTTTGATACATGAGCGTATGATACATGCCAAATTTTCCAAAATCGAATTCGCGCTCTGCCTTTACCTTTAAATATCGCACCTGATCTCCATACTGGAAAGGTTTCACCACCCCGGCATCGGTTAATCCAAAATAGGTATGGTTCTGAATTTGGGTAAAATCTGCTGTGGCGTTAAATAATTTTTCAGAATCAATTTTAACGTTTAGATTCTGGGAATTTATGTTACTAAAGTTATTCTGCCAGTTATGGTTAATATAATCGCTTTGATAAAGGAGAAAATTATAGTTTGGATTTCTACTGCTCTGCTTAAAGCCAAACTCGATTTGATTCTCTTCATTAAGCAAATAGGAAGCTGTTGCCTTTAAGTAATTACCGGAAAAATCTCCCGCTATATTCAAAGAAGCCTCGGCATCCAGGTTAAAGCCACCTATATTTTTCTGATATTCACCACCCACGGAAATTACAGAACCTACCAACCTATTAGTAATACTTTGGTCTTCCAGAATATAAACAGAATTATAGCCGTAATTATAGTGATTGTAACCTGCGTGAAATTTCAGCTTTCCCAGGATATTATTTCTGAATTTAACGTTGGCTTCGTTATAGACTTCTTCCAACCTGGTTTCATCCCGAAGGCTACTGCTCTCAAAAGATTTTCCGAAAACCTCCTGTGCCGCTGAAGACTGCGAAAACTGAAACTTTTTATAGTTAAAACTGAAGACATGACCAACCGACAAGCTGCTTAAGCTATCTAAAGCCGGATTGGTAAGAAAATATTCGTGATCCAGGTAGAAACGTTTTCCGTCTAATGTGCTTTGCGCATTTTCAAACCTTACATCGAGAAGGGAACGGTCTTCGAATTCTTCTTCTTCTCTTAAATATTGACCAAGTGCCTGCTCTGTAAGACCTCCGTTTTCCTCATTCATTAGATCGTGAGTCACAAAATGGGCACGCACCTGATACTTATTATTCGCTGTACGGTAATTGGCCGTTGTACGAAAAATACCGGTACTAGTGAGGATATGCTGATATTTACCGAGCGCCCGCACTCCCTTATAAGCTACTGAGAAGTTAAACCTGTCGGTAGTGTTTATCGTAAAGAAAGCGTCCAGTTGCTGCCCCTGTTCTGGTACTGTTTTAAAATAAAGTTCGGTTAACGGCGTGGGTACGCGATAATAATTAATATCCCCGGCTTCCATAAAGCCAAAGTGCCTTGCCTGCGCCACAAATTGCGGCATAATTTTATCAAATTCGGGATCATGACTAAGGGAAGTGTACGTCTGCCCTGTGTTGGAAAAAGGCAAAAGTTCGAAGTTATCCTTCCTAAGATAATTAAACCGGTAATCTTTTTTTATGTTGAGGGTTGTATCTATATAAGTAGTATCGTTATTAATTGAAATTATCTGGTACAAGTCAATAGGCGGAGGCGCAAGTGTATCTTCTTGTGCTGTGCCAGGTTCGGCTTCGTTATTTCCAGATTGTGATAATGTCCTTTCCTGTGCTCGGGAAAAGAGTGAAAAGAAGATAAGTACAAGGGTAAAAAAAACTTGTTTCATTGCTTATTTTGAGATATCACAAAAGTATGATATTAAATGAAATGAGCCAGAAATTGCCGGAAACAAAAAAACCACCCCGAGGGGTGGTTAATTAACCAAAAATGGTTTATTTCTTATTCTTCAGAATCGTCTGTGTCGTCGCCTTCATCAGAATCATCTCCTTCATCAGAATCAGAATCGTCTGTGTCGTCTCCTTCAGAATCAGTGTCACCTGCATCTTCTTCTTCTGAACCGTCTGTGTCGTCTCCTTCATCAGAATCGGTGTCACCTGTATCTTCTCCTTCAGAACCAGTGTCTGTTCCTCCTTCCGGAACTCTTTCAAACACTGTCCTATAAGATCCAAAACTACCTGCATCTACAGTATAACCAGCCGTAATATCCAGGTTTCCAATACAATTCCCGGGAGAAGCACTGGAGCTACCACTTCCTTCCCAACGTAACTCTCCGTAAGTATATCCAAGGTTATTCGAGTTCAACACCGGCTGGAATGGTACGGTTAAATTACCTGTTGCCGGATCTACATCAACAACAACATCATATTGCTCAGAATGACCTGAAACGTTCTGAAGTGTAATTTGGTTTTCGCCAGGACCGGCTACTACCTCAAACGGCACAGGGTCCCCGGTATATATACCAAACTGATCTGTAGTTGCTATGTAAGTCCCTTCGTAATCCATAACATTAAAAGGACAAGAGTATGCAAGGTTAACGGAAAGTTGATCGTTCTTTCCATTTATTACCAAGTCAGCACCAGAAGAAACCTCTGTAATTGTCAAGTTTAAAACAGGAGTTTCATCTAAAGGAGCTTGCAACCCATCTGTAAGAATTGTTATTGGCAAATCCATTGGAAGCTCATCACCAGGAGAAATAGTAAGCGTTGTAGAATCCAATGTGTAATGAACTCCTTCAACAGCAGTTGAACTTGGCTCTACATTAATTTGGACTGTTACAGGCTCCTCTATTTCGTCAAAAGTAGGCCCAATTATGTCTATAGGAATTCCTCTTTGAAATTGTTCTCCATTAGTTTCTGCACTTAGGATTAAGCTTTCGTCTGTAAAGCTCACAAGGTTTGGTCCCTCGTCGTAAGTATCGCTTATAGCGGTATCATCTACTAAACAGGATGTCAAGGACACGCTTAACAGCACTGCAAATAGGAAGTATTTATTTAGTATTTTCATTTTTGTCTTATTTTAATTTGCCCAAAATATTTTATCAGTAAACGCATTTGGTTGCGCTGGAACGTTACTAGCATTAATAGATCTCTCAGAGGAAGGATAATATAACCTTACCGGTCTGTTATTACCAGGTGCCAACCTGGATAATGGGAGATCTTCCGGGTAACCTGTTCTGTTGTACTCAATCCAGGCTTCAAATCCGTTAATTCCATTTAATGCAATCCACTTCTGTGTAATAATAGCTTCAAGTTTGTCGCTTGATGCAGTCCATCCAACATTTTCGATATCCTGAGAATAGTAATCTGCAGGATCTGCTTCCACAAGTTCCGGAGCCGTAGCAGGATCACCATCAGTATCGACTAATTCCATAGTTTCCAGGTATTCAAAGGATGCAGCTATCCCAGATTCATACAAGGATTGAGCGTCATCACTTAAGTAACCTTTCAAAGCTGCCTCAGCTTGAAGAAAATAACTTTCTGCTGCTGTAAAAATTGGTGCATCCTGAGAAGCTGATTTTAGCAAGCCTGGACCTATATTAGAAACAAATTCAGCAGTAAATTCGTCTGGATAGGCTTGAAGTCCTTGTTGAACTCCTTTATGCCCGGAATCAGGTTCCTCATATATATAATTTATACGAGGGTCACTACTATTGCTCAAAAAGTCCAAAACAAAAGGTGTGGCAGTTGTAGCCTGAAAGTTGTTTTGCTGGTTCCCCGCAACTGTTAGCCCAAAGCTTCTCCAGAAAGGATTTTGTTTATCCTCCTCATTTACATAACCTGGATTCACACTCGCGTTTTCAGTTATAAAACCTGAACCTTCACTTACGATTTCATTGATTTCTTCCTGAATATAAGCCTCTTTATCACTAAGTCCAGACTCTCTCACAAGAATTCTAAGCTTAACTGTATTGGCCAACGTTTTCCAGGCTTCCATATCACCCTGATACATTACATCTGCAGCTCCAGGATTTAAAACATTTTCCACATTACCGGCTTCGTCAATTAAATCAATAGCTTCTGACAAATCTACAATCAGACTATCGTAAACAGCCTCTGCATCATCGTATGCCGGAGTGGTATTCGCACCTCTTTGAAGAGCTTCGGTATAAGGGATATCCCCGTATGCATCTACTAACATTTGAAAATGATAAGACATCATTACTTTAGCAATAGCTTTATAGTTGTTGTAAATATCACCTTCGTAATTAAGTAGCTCCTGATAATTTCTAAGAGGTTGATTATAAGTATCATCCCATATTTGATCATAAAAATTGGCGTTTACCAGGTACTGAAACTCATCGTAGTACCAGGAATAACCATCTGCCTGGCTCCAATTGTAGGCCATTAGATTCCCAAGAGTGTTGGCATGACGACCTCCTCCATCATAAAATATAAGATTGGCGGAGTAGCCTTGTGCTACCGGAAGTATAAGATCCGGACTTACCGACGTTGGATTATTTGGATCGTCATTCATATCCAGAAAATCGTCGCTGCATGAGGTGACGCTTAGAGCGGCCACCAACAGCATGAAATATAAACTGATATTTTTCATTTTCTATTTTTTTTAAAATTCAATATTAACATTAAACCCATAAGATCTTGTTGGTGGCGACTGGAGGTAACCACTAACACCCTGGGTATTGGAATTTGCGAAAGAGTTATTGAATTCAGGATCAGAGAACCTGTTTTCTTCCGGCAACCATGTTACAAGGTTTCTTCCCACCAACCCTAGAGAGAGTTTAGAAATGGCAGTATTTTGAAATAAAGATTGCGGAACTCTATAGTTTATAGCAACTTCCCTAAGTTTCAATGCAGTTGCATCTCTTACGTAATTTTCTTTAACTACGTTGTACTGGTCAGTCCAATAGGTCTGCAATCCTCCACTAACGGGGATATTTGTATTTTCAACAAATTCACCATTTGCGTTCTCATATACCGTATTAGGAATGATAAAATCCTGACGATTTGCAGATACACTCTCCTGAGATCGACCTGTAAACTCCATCAAGTCAGCTAACTGAGAATAAAATACATGTCCGGTACGGTAATCTAAAGTTGCTAAAAGGCTAAAGCCTTTGTATCGGAATGTATTAACCAAACCAACAGTATAATCAGGAGTTGTCTTTCCCATTGCTTCTTCACTACCACTAATCGGGTATCCAGTAGCCGGATCTATAATAATGTTGCCTTCTGGGCTTCTTTCGTAAGCCAAAGCTTTAACTTGTGGAAACGCCATTCCTTCTATAGCATATATCCCATAACCTCCCGCATAAGATGCAATCGAAATCTCTGTAGCGTCAGGATTATTAGGGTCTATATCTACAACAGTGGTCTCAAAATGAGTGAAATTTGCATCTACATTCCAAGAGAAATCATCGGTCTGAACTAATCGCGCCCCTAAAGAAAATTCATAACCTTCGTTCTTTAATTCTCCCAAGTTAGTTGCTAGAGTATAACTTCCGGCAGAAGGAGCTGTTGAAGTTCGAGTAATCAAATCTTCAATCCTCGTGCTAAAATAAGAGCCGTTTAAGGTTATCCTGTTATTAAAGAATGCAAGATTGGCACCAAGCTCTAAACTGCTAACCTTTTCCTGCTTAATATCAGGATCTACAGCGTTGTTGCCTACGGTAAAGCCGTTAATGTTGCCGTAGGGAAATGATAAATCGTCGTAAGGAGCCTGACCTGGCTGTATGAAAATTTCATTGGTCTGATAAGGATCCAAATCGTTATACACAATCGATCCATTTGCAGTTAATTTCAAATAGTTAAGTGCATTTCCTTTAAGTGACGGAATAGCCTCCGTTGCAACAAAAGACACACCTGCAGCAGGATAAAAATAGCTATTAGCGTTGTCTTCGAAAGGTAATGTAGAAGTCCAGTCATTTCTACCGGAAACTTCAAGAAAAGCAAACTCTCTGAATCCCAAAACGAAATTCCCATACACACCATAATATCGCTCATTCTCTTCATTTACCGAACCAACAAGAGCTCCGGTTCCGTTGGAAATATCATAGAATCCAGGAATACTTAGGTTGTTAGCTCTGATAGACTGAAAATTGTATTTGCTTGTGAAGTTTGATGCTCCCAAAATTGCTCTCAAGCTAAAATCCTCCGAAAGATCAAAATCTCCCGTCAACAAAAGGTCACTTGTGTACTGAAGAGATCTGTACTGGCTTTCTGTCACAAATGAGGATACAGGATCTGGCCGTGTATAAGCCGTAGTATAATCCTGCTCTGCTCTCCATTCGTGGCCTAAGCCTGTAGTGGAGTTAACTCCCAATCTTCCTGTTAAATTTAACCAATCATTAATATCCCAGGATGCCTGAAGGTTGGATACGATTCGTTCTGTCTCATCATTATCGCGGTTAGTATCCAAAGCCCAGTAAGGATTCTGGTAATAACCGTTATAGTAACCGTCTGGAGAGGAATACAAGTCATTTTGCCAATCTCTGTAGTTACTTAAAGGAATATTATTGGATGTGTTAAGAATAAACCAGTAAAGAGGTCTTTCCTGAGAGCCTATATCATCTCCAACTACGCTCGTTTGATCACGAAAGTATGTAGAGTTAAGAGTTATTTCAAGATCCCCAAGGGTTTTACTCGCGTTAACTCTAAAAGTCTGTCTTTCGTAGTCATCACCAGGTACAATACCTTTAGTGGTTTGATCCCCAATTGAAGCATAGAAACGACTGGTTTCATCACCACCTGATGCATATACCGTATTTTGTAGTGTTACACCTTGGTTATAGAAGTCCTTCAGGTTATCTTCTACCGGAGAATATGGAAGCTCCTGAAAAGTACCATCTTCAAAAGTAGGTCCTACCTGGCGTACCACACCATCAAATCGCGGTCCCCAGTTTGTGTTTTCAATAGGCTCATATGCTCCCTGCCATCCTGTTCCATATTCATTTTGGAAATCGGGCATGTAAGCTACCTCCTGAAAAGTAGATGTGGTTGTCACCCCTACTGTAAACCTATCATCAAAATTTCCACGTTTCGTGTTGATAATAATCGCTCCATTCGCTGCCTGCGAACCGTAAAGAGCAGCTGCCGTTGCACCTTTAAGGATATTCATGTCCTGAATATCATTCGGGTTCAAGTCATTAAAAGCTCCTGCAGTTGCTATCGCCCCATCTATTACATATAATGGAGTACTTGATTGAGAGATAGACCTAAAACCCCTAAGGTTGATTTGTGTATCCGGATTAACACCGTTGTTCTGGATATTAACCGCCATACCTGCTACTTTACCTACCAAACCTTCGGTTGCCGTAGTAGGTTGAGAAAGGTTAAGAATTTCGTTATCGACCTGTTCTGTCTGATAAGCAATTTCTTTCTTTTCTCTCTCAATACCTAAAGCAGTTACAACAACCTCGTCCAGCTGTGCAGCATCTGCTGAGAGGGTGACATCAACTTCGTTGTTAGCTCCCACCGTATATTCAGCTGTTTCCATTCCTATAAAGGAAAAAACCAAAACATCTCCCATTGAAGCTTCAATGGCATACTCTCCATCAAAATCTGTTTGCACCCCGGTTGATGTACCCTGGATTATTACGTTCACCCCGGGTAGAGGCAAACCTTGATCGTCTGTAACTGTCCCGGTGACAGTTTGTTCCTGCGCAAAAGTAATTTGCACGACCAACGCCATTAACAGCGCCAGCATTCCTTTTAACTTTCTTTTCATTATTATTTAATTTGAATTAGCCTGAGCCAAAAGTCATAATAATTATCTAATAAAACAAAATAAATTTCAACTTTAATTTCTTAAAACCTCAACATCACACTGCGTTCATCGCATATTTTGTTAAATTTGAACTTAAAATTAACGCTGCGCAAATCTTAAAAATGCTTAAAAAATTCAAATCTTCTTTTAGTATTACAGGAACAGATGAAGCAGGTCGCGGATGCCTTGCCGGACCGGTCACTGCTGCTGCTGTTTTACTACCTCGCAATTTCAGGCACGTCCTTTTAAATGATTCAAAAAAAACGAGTCTTAAAAATCGGAATATCCTAAAAAATGAAATTGAGCGCCGTGCGGTGTGTTTCGGTGTTTCACATGTTTTTATGGAAGAAATTGATGAAATTAACATCCTTAATGCCTCCATTCTTGCCATGCACAAAGCCATCGAAAAACTCTCTAAATGTCCCGAACATATTTTAGTGGATGGAAACAAATTTAAGCCCTATAAAAACGTTTCTCACGACTGTATTATTAAAGGAGATGGCAAATATTTGTCTATTGCGGCCGCTTCTATCCTCGCAAAAACGCACCGAGATGCGTATATGGAGAAAATTCATGAAGAATTTCCCATGTATAACTGGAAACAAAATAAGGGTTATCCCACTTTAGAACACCGGGCAGCGATAAAAGAATTCGGCATCACAAAGTACCATAGAAAAAGTTTCAGGCTCCTGCCTGAGCAACTGGAACTAACCTTTGACTCCTAAAAATCCATTTTTTACATGAAGAGATTTTTATTCTTCCTTATTTTCCTGTCACTATTCACTGCATGTAACCATGATGCAAAAGAAAATCTTCCCATTTACAATTTTATTCAGAAGGATGCGTCCTTTATTATGCATTCACCCGATATAAAAGATTTTTTAACCCAGGTTTCTAATAACCCCCTGCTCTCCAATAAAATTTTTCAAGCTGAAGATATAAAGGACAAGCTGAATTTTTTAGAATTTACTGATAGTATAGGAGAAACCATTATAAGTTTCCGGAAGACTGAAAAGGAAGAGTTCGATTACCTGCTGGCGACCCAAGGAAAGCTCAAAATACATCTGGATTCTATCGGGAATAAATCCTTAGAGACTTTTAAGGCCGAAAATTGGCAAATTAGGCACTACACCATAAATGGTAACAGCACTTTTATTTCAGAGAATGGCAGTATTTTTCTTGCCAGCAATTCCCGGGAAGTACTGGAAAAAAGCATGGAAACAAAGAGCAAGGCTCAAAATGGCAATTTTCAGCAGTTATTTGCAGCAACAGATAAAGGAAAGACTTCGGTCTTTATAAATAATGAAGCGAATACCGGTTTTGAGGAATCTTTCGAAGTACTTCATATAAACCGAGATCAAAAACTGGCAAACTGGAGTGCTATAGACCTTGAACTGGAGGAAAAAGCAATCCGGTTTAACGGAATTGCCACTACAGCGAAGGATTCTGCATCAATTCTGAATATTTTTAAGGGCACCGGGGTAAGCCGGAACGAAATTGCGCAAATAACACCCTCTTCTGCATCGGGTTTTCTCTCTTTCACCTTTAATAATGCTGAAATACTTCAGGAAACCCTGAAAAAAGTCCGAAAAGACACAATTGGTAAAGATTCAGCATTAATTTCTGAAATTTCTGAAGCTGGTCTTATATATATGGACGGGAATTCCCTTTTAGTATTAAAATCCATTAATATTGAAGAAAGCGTTCAGAAGATGCTTTTAAAGAGCAGTGGCAAATTTGGCAATTATCGGGATACAGAAATTTTTACCATCGATAAAACTTTGGAATTCCGTAGAAATTTTTCTCCTCTTATTAAAATTGAAAATCCGAAATATTTTATCAGATTGAATAACTTCCTGATTTTTGGCAACAGCACGACAGATTTGCAAAAAGTAATTGCTGACTTTCAGAATAACAATTCCCTTAGCGAAAAGGCATATTATCAGGAAGCGATGGAAAAACTTTCTTCTGAATCTTCTATACTCCTCGTTGCAAATGGAAAACGTTTTTTACCATTGCTCGCCAAATCTGTTTCCGAAGAGTCAAAACCTGATGTCCTTAATATGAACCTTGAGAATTACGGCATTGGAGCGCTGCAATTTGTTCAGGAAGATGATTTTGCTCATATTCACGGTATCCTGCAGGCAACACAGCAAACGCAAAGCGCCAACGCAGCCCCTGAAGAAATTTTCTCTATTGCTTTGGAAGCGGAACTGGCGACACAACCTTTTTTCTTTAAAAACCATCTCACAAACCAACTGGATATCGCAGTGCAGGACGCAAACAATACGCTGTACCTCATCTCCAACAAGAAGAATATTTATTGGAAAAAACAGCTGAAAAGCAGGATTACCGGGAAAATCCACGAAGTGGATCTATTTAAAAATGGCAAATTTCAGCTTGCATTCAGCACCCAGAATTCAGTAGAAGTTCTGGACAGGAATGGGAACACGGTAAAACCTTTTCCTCTTCAGTACAATGACCCTGTTACGCAGCCACTTTCTGTTTTTGATTACGACAACAATAGAAAATATCGGTTTTTGGTAACTCAGGGAGACCGGGTCTATATGTACAATGGAGACGGAAAAGCTGTAAAAGGCTTCGACTTCAGCAAAGCTGATTCAGAAATTATAAATCCGCCGAAGCATATTAGAATTGGTACTAAAGATTACATCCTGGTGCCTGAAGATTCGGGAAAAATAAATATCCTGAGCAGGCAGGGAGATGTTCGTGTTCCTGTAAGCGAGACTTTTGATTTATCTGGAAATGACTGGTATGAATATAAGGACAGATTTATTTCCACCAGCGCTGCAGGGGAATTAATAAGCATTAATCAGCAGGGAAAGGTGCAAAAGGAAAACAGGAGCCTTTCAGAAAATCACTACCTCAACGCCACTCCAAAGACTTTAGTAACGCTTTCGGATAATATTCTTACGATAGAAGGAAAAAAAGTGGAACTCGATTTTGGTCTTTATACTGAACCTCAGATTTTCTACGTCAATAATCGGGTTTTAATTTCGGTGACCGACACTCAGGCGAAGCGGGTTTACATTTTCAGTTCTAATGCTGAACTTTTAGAAGGCTTTCCCGTTTACGGCACTTCTCAAATCGACCTTAATAATGCAGATTTGGATAAAAATCTGGAATTTGTGGTGCAGGGAGATGAAAATACGCTGCTACTGTATAAAATATAGTTATTCTATTAACTCCGCTCCAAAAAGATCTGCGAAATGTTTCAGTAATTTTTCCTGAACTTCGGGCAGCGGAATTTCTTTTTTACCCAGCTCAACATTTAAAGAAGTTACCGCTTTGTCCTGGATTCCGCAGGGCACAATATTATCAAAATAACCCAGATCTGAATTCACGTTGAGTGCCAGCCCGTGCATGGTCACCCACCGGCTTGCCCTTACCCCCATCGCGCAGATTTTTCTTGCAAACGGAGTATCCACATCCAGCCAAACCCCGGTTTCGCCTTCGCTTCTTTCGGCTTTTAGTCCGTATTCTTTCAGCGTAAGAATCACGGCTTCTTCCAGAAACCGGAGATATTTATGAATATCGGTAAAAAAATTATCGAGATCCAGGATGGGATAAGCCACCAACTGCCCGGGACCGTGGTAAGTGATATCGCCTCCCCGATTAATTTTATAAAAACTGGCATTTTTCTGCTCTAATTCTTCTTCAGAAATTAACAAATTAGCAGCGTCACCGCTTTTCCCTAAGGTATAGACATGTGGATGTTCCACCAGAAGCAAATAATTTCTAGTCGCTTCATCTAAATTCTCTCGGCGGTTCTTTATTTTCTTATCCAGCGTGGCTTTAAAGAGCTTTTCCTGATAATCCCAGGTCTCCTTATAATCCTGTAAACCCAACCGTTGAATTTCTACTTTCCTGTTCATTTTTTTACCTCTCTGGATTATTCAGAATAATCAGGGCGGCAACCACACCAGGGATCCAGCCCAACAGGGTTAGTATAAGAACAATAATAATGGAACCACAACCTTTGTCATAGACCGCCAGCGGAGGAAATAAAACCGACAAAATAACACGCCAGATACTCATTTTACTTAAATTTTAAAGAACAAAGATAGAATTAAAATTTCGGCTTTCACTCGCATTGGTGGATAGCCTGATTGTCATTATATTTGCACTTGCCCAAGGTATAAACCTGGCAATAATTGACAAAATAACATCATGCAGCTATCTGAACAGGAAATAGTAAGAAGGGAAAAACTTTCTGCCCTTAGACAATCCGGAATAAACCCTTATCCAGCCGAACTCTTCCCGGTGGACCACACTACTTCTGAAATAAAATCAAATTTTGAAGAAGGTAAAAAAGTAGTGATCGCCGGTAGATTAATGTCGCGACGTATCCAGGGAAAAGCATCTTTTGCTGAATTACAGGATTCTAAAGGTAAAATCCAGGTTTATTTTAACAGGGACGAAATTTGCCCTGGTGAGGATAAAAGCAAGTACAACGATGTATATAAAAAGCTGCTCGATATTGGTGATTTTATAGGTATAGAAGGAGAACTTTTTAAAACCAAAGTTGGGGAAATGACGGTAATGGTAAAAGATTACAGCCTGTTGAGCAAATCTTTGCGCCCGCTGCCACTTCCCAAAACAGATAAGGAAGGAAATACCCACGACGGTTTCAGAGATCCGGAACACCGTTACCGCCAGCGTTACGCAGATTTAGCGGTGAATCCACAGGTAAAAGAAATTTTTGTAAAACGCACCAAATTGTTCAATGCGATGCGGAATTTCTTTAACGATAAAGGTTATTTTGAAGTGGAAACTCCAATCCTGCAGTCTATTCCCGGTGGTGCGGCGGCAAGGCCATTTATTACGCACCATAATGCGCTGGATATTCCGCTTTATTTGAGGATTGCGAATGAATTATACCTGAAAAGGCTGATTGTTGGTGGTTTTGACGGGGTCTATGAATTCTCCAAAAACTTCAGAAATGAAGGAATGGACAGGACCCATAATCCGGAATTTACCGCCATGGAAATCTACGTAGCTTATAAAGACTATAACTGGATGATGGAGTTTACCGAAAAACTTCTGGAACACTGCGCAATTGCGGTTAATGGCACTACAGAAGCTACATTCGGGAAACACCAGGTAGATTTTAAAGCTCCGTACAAACGCATTACGATGATTGATGCTATAAAAGAATTTACGGGTTATGATGTTTCCGGAAAATCTGAAAAAGAGCTTTTTGAAGCTGCCAAAGAAATGGGAATCGAGGTAGATGATACCATGGGTAAAGGAAAACTTATCGACGAGATTTTTGGTGAAAAATGTGAGGGCAATTTTATCCAGCCAACCTTTATTACAGATTATCCAAAGGAAATGAGTCCGCTTTGTAAGGAACACCGTGATAATCCGGAATTGACGGAGCGCTTTGAGCTAATGGTCTGTGGAAAAGAAATTGCAAATGCTTATTCAGAATTAAATGATCCCATAGACCAGCGTGAGCGTTTTGAGGAACAACTGAAGCTTTCTGAAAAAGGAGATGACGAAGCGATGTTTATTGACGATGATTTTCTTCGTGCCCTGGAATACGGAATGCCTCCAACATCTGGACTGGGAATTGGAATGGACAGGTTAATCATGTTCCTTACCAATAACCAATCCATCCAGGAAGTACTTTTCTTCCCGCAAATGAAACCTGAAAAGAAGGCTCCAACCCCAAAGCCGGAAGATTTTATTAAGATCGGAGTTCCGCAGGAATGGGTGGATGTTGTGATGCACGAATACATAAGTGTGACCAGACTGAAGGAAAATAAACCTACACAAGTGCACCAAAAACTTAACGGATTACGCAAAAAAAACAAATTGCCTATAGCCGCCCTTCAGCTGGAAGAGGTTGAAAAGTGGTTTTAAATAATTAGAACTAAAGCATAAAAAACCCACTCTTTTCACTTAAAGGAGTGGGTTTCTTATGCTATTTGGTCCGGCTTTATTTTGGACCAAATGTATTACTGAATTTATTTCCTATCCCACTAATGCCATCATCAGCTTTGTTACCTTCATCATTTTTTTCATCAGGCTCATCATTAAGGTATTTGTCTACCTGCCCTGCAAGGCCCGGGGGTAATCTGTCTTTAAGAAAAGATGCCACCGTTCTCACTGCTGTTTCGGCCTGCGATTCTGTAATTCCTGCCTTTTGGGCTACTAACTGCACTATTTTTTTCATAATTTAATTTTTTAATCTACTCTTCAATTTACAAAAATAATCGCAACTTTCACGGAATTCATACGACCTTAACAAGACCCCATTAAATATATATCAAAGGATTACATTATTAAAAGAGCCTCTGCGAAGAAAATACCATTCATTCTTCAGAAGAAGTTCTATATATAATTCTTCGGCTTCCCCGTTTTTAAGTCAAATTTTTTAACTAATTTTTAAACCATTCAGGCTTTAAAGAGTCGAACAAATACCGGGAGATAATTTTGTTCTTAAAACTATGTCTCCTGTTAATTAAGCAAACCCTCAATTAAAAAAACATTTCATGATTAAACATTTTTCTTACAAGGCCCTTCTTGTGGCTCTGTCCGTTTCTGTTTCCGGTTGTGCCGTTTTTCAGGCAGGAAGTACTGAGAGCTCTGAAGAGGTTTCAAAAAATTCCGAAGCAAAAAACAAAGACAAGTTAAAGCCTTATAACAAAGTAATAACCAAAGATGCCAAATCTGATGAAGGACTGTTTACCGTGCACCAGGTAGACGATAAATATTTTTACGAAATCCCTGACAGCCTTTTTAACCGTGAAATGCTTACCGTGACCAGGATTGCAAAAACGGCCAGCGGAATTGGCTTTGGTGGCGGAAAACAAAATACACAGGTTCACAGGTGGGAAAAGAACGGCGACAATGTTTTGCTTCGTGTGGTTTCTTACGAAGTTTACGCAGCAGATTCTTTACCTGTTCACGAGGCTGTGGTCAATTCCAATTTTGAGCCAATTCTTCAGAAATTTCCTATTCAGACGGTAAAAAAAGATTCAGCAAGTAATAATGTTGTTATTGATGTTACCGCGCTTTATTCAAAAGATATAATGGCACTTGGCCTTCAGGATGATGAACGAGAAGAATATAAAGTATCCCGTCTGGACGAGGATCGTTCTTATATCGACACCATTAGAAGTTATCCCGAAAATGTAGAAGTAAGGCATGTAAAAACTTACAATGCGGGAGACCCTCCGTCTAATTCCAGCCTTGGTTCAATTTCGCTTGAATTCAGCAACTCTATGATCCTGCTCCCAAAAGTACCTATGGAGCGTCGTTATTTTGACCAGCGTGTAGGCTGGTTTACTACAGGCCAGACAGATTATGGTCTTGAAGCTCAAAAAAGTGAAACCATTCGCTACCTTGATCGCTGGAGACTAGAGGTAAAGGAAGAAGACATGGAGAAATTTAAGCGTGGAGAACTTGTAGAGCCAAAAGAGTCTATAGTTTATTATATAGACCGTGCTACCCCTCAAAAGTGGAGACCATTTATTAAGGAAGGAATTGAGGACTGGCAGGTGGCTTTTGAAGCTGCAGGCTTTAAAAATGCAATTATTGCCAAAGATGCCCCTACGGTAGAGGAAGATCCCGATTGGAGCCCCGAAGATGCACGATATTCTGTAGTGCGCTATTTGGCTTCTCCCATCCCAAATGCAAATGGCCCGCACGTAAGCGATCCACGTTCGGGGGAAATTCTGGAATCAGATATCAACTGGTACCACAACGTCATGACTTTGCTTAGAAACTGGTTCTTTGTGCAAACAGCAGCAATTAATGAAGAAGCTCAGGGAGTACAGTTTAAAGATGAAGTAATGGGCAGGTTAATTCGTTTCGTTTCCTCTCACGAAGTAGGCCACACTTTAGGCTTACCGCACAACATGGGAAGCAGCGTGGCTTATCCGGTAGAGAGCCTCAGAGATCCCGAATTTACCAAGCTTTATGGTACTGCTCCTTCTATTATGGACTATGCACGTTTTAATTATGTTGCGCAGCCCGGCGATGGTGATGTGGCTTTAATGCCAAATATCGGTCCATACGACAAATATGCAATAAACTGGGGTTACCGTCCTATTCCTGAAAAAGAAGGAATGGAGGAAGAAGAAATTCTTGACCAATGGATCCTGGAACGTGCCGGTGATCCTATGTACCGCTTCGGAAGACAACAAAGTGGCGGAGTAATAGATCCAAGTTCTCAAACAGAAGATTTAGGTGATGATGCTGTACTTGCAAGTGAATATGGTATTAAAAACCTGAAGCGTATCCTTCCGAATTTACTGGACTGGACTGCTGAAGATGGTAAAGATTATGAAGATCTGGATGACATCTATGGACAAATCGTAGGCCAGTACAACAGATATATGGGACACGTAACAGCTAATATTGGTGGAGTTTACGAAAACTATAAGACATACGACCAGGAAGGTGCAGTGTATACACATGTTGATAAGGAGCAACAAAAGCGGGCAATGAATTTTTTACAAAGTCAGCTTTTCGAAACACCTCAATGGCTGATGGATCCGGATATCTTTAATAAAGTAGAGTTTGACGGAAATATAGAAAGAATCAGAAGTATGCAGGAAAGAGCCCTAAACAACATTATGGATTTTGGAAGAATGGCGCGGTTGATGGAGAATGAAGAAGTTAACGGCAGCGAAGCCTATTCCCTTTTAAATATGATGACCGATCTTCGAAAAGGAATCTGGAACGAATTATCTTCAGGAGGAAAAACAGACAGGTATCGCAGAAACCTTCAGCGTGCATACCTGGACAGGATGGAGCATCTAATGACAAAAGAGCAGGCAGAAGTTCCGGCACGGTATAGAAGTTGGGTGACACAAAGTACCATCGATGTGGCACAAAGTGATATACGCCCCATAGTACGTGGAGAACTTAAAAACCTTCAAAGACAAATAAGAAATTCTGTTTATAACTCGGGCGATACCCTTACCAGATATCACTTACAGGACGCTCTGGAACGTATAGATTTAATACTAAATCCTATCGCAAAAGGATAAATCACCCTTAACAATTGTAGACGCCTGCCACTAAAAAATGGCAGGCTTTTTTTATAAATGTCTTTTTGCAACAAGAATTACGTTTTTCCAGTAAAAACGTAGGTTAAGGAGTACTTTATGGTTAACGATTTTTCACAATACTTCTCATTATCTAACCTAATTTTTAAACCGATTTAAGATTCGAGTTAAAGTAAGATTAAACAGCTCCCAAAATTTTACCGCAGCCTCAAATTGTTACAATTTTGGAGTCAATATTTATTAACCATAAAAAAAGAATAACTATGAAATCTATGATGAATTTTGAAAAGTACGCGAAGTACTTCTTTGCCTTCACACTTTTTGTTGGGCTGGCAAGCTGCGATGATGATGATGATTTAAATGATACGGAACTGTTTCCTGATGCAACCGGCACAATTTCTGCAAGTGACCAAACTCTATCTGGAAACACGCTTATCCTTGAAGATGTAACAGTTGGACAGGATACTTGGGTAGTGGTAACTAATTCTGACGATCAGCAAATGGCAGCGGAGCCTTATTTAATAGAAGATGACGAGGACGGAGAAGTGAGAATTGAACTTAATGAAGATGCAAACCTTACTGGAAACGCAGAGGGTGACGATTTTGATGTATCCCTTTATGCAGACAATCCTAACGAGGGAACAATGGGCATGTACGATGAAGGAATTGATGACCCTGTTAGAGATAACATGGACATGGAAGTAACCCAAACCGTGAATACTACCGCTCCAGGCATCCTTGGTGATGACGACCAAATGGTTACAGATGAAGGTGACGTTGCCTTTAATAATGTAAATACAGGCCCTACAGGAGGATATGTAGGACTTTACGGGACAAACGAAGATGGTACTCCAAATTACGACGAAATGATTGGTATGAGCGATTATATCCAACCAGGAGAGCAAACCAACGTTACTGCCCGTTTTAATGAAGGCTATAATTATACAACCGGAGAAACTTATTACCCAAGACTGTACCTTGATGATCCGGCAGATCAGCAATTCACCTATACCGCCTCTGGTGGAACTGAAGATATGGCCGAGATTTACGGGTATGATTCTACTACGGGCACAGGCAGTTTTGTAGGAAATACTGCTAACACGACCACGCCAGGAGGATTTACAGTTGGTAACACAGGTACTGTTGGTACCACAACTATGTAATATTTATTGACATAGCGTACTAAAAAAGGCCGGAAGATTTTCTTCCGGCCTTTTCTTTTAACTGACAAAAAACTTTATGATTATCCCGCCTGTTAGCCATAAATAGCAAGAAAATGCCAGGTATTTTAAGGTCTTTTCAAGAGCTTTACTTTTGGGAGCCATTTCTTTCATAAACATTACATCTTTACGCTTAAAAAAACCAAGATAGGCCAGATATCCCGATATCAACAGAAAAACCATATTCAGCCAAAAAGTATAATCTATCTTAAAATGCTCTGTCTCACTAATACTCACGCTGGAAGGATCTGGCAGCAGGTTCAGAAAATTAAAACTATAGTGCAACGCGAGGGAAGCACCTATAAGTGAAGTAAATAGCAGGAAAAGTATAAAAAAGCTCATTTTCCAACCATAATATTTTGCATTGATCCTAAGTATGGGAAAAACTACCAGGTCACTAAATATAAAAGCCATTACACCCGCAAAGCTCACCCCTTTTCCAAACAAAAGTGCGGCTAACGGAATATTCCCCATGGAACCAATAAACGTAATAAAAGCAGCTACAGGACCTACAATTATATGTTCCAGGATCGTGAAAAATCCGAAATCATTGCTTCCGCCTTGTCCACTGTTAATAAAGAGTGTCTGAAAAAAAGAATCCGGTACAAAAGCAGCTACAACACCTGCAATCGTAAAACCGATGGTCACATCTTTCCATACCATTTTCCATTCCATTCCGTACTGCTGCGCTACCTTGGCCCAGCTGGTTTCCGACTTCATTTTCTTCTTCCACGATTTTCCGCTGTCTCCCTCCTCATCATCCTCACTATCTATGCGATTTTTCGCATCTTTTATCAACTTTTTTGGATTTATTAAGCGAATAAGCAACCAGCTGATTAAAATGAGGATTATCCCACCAACATACTCGCCAACCACAAATTGCCAGCTCAAAAAAATAGATATAATAATCCCAAGCTCAATAACCAGATTTGTAGAGGCGAGTAAAAATGCAACCGAAGACGTGAAACTGGCACCTTTCTTAAAAAGGCTCTTTGTGGAAGCCAGAGCCGCAAAGCTACAGGAACTACTTATAAACCCAAAGAATGTTCCCAACAGTACACTTTTGGATTCATCCTTTCCCATAGTACGCTGCATTCTTTTTTCAGTTACAAAAACCTGGATACAACTGCTAATTACATATCCCAGGATAAAAGCCCACAAGGCCATCCAGAAAAAACCGGTAGTGGTATAAGCTGCTTCCCCCCATTTACTTAAAAACTCACTCATAATAATCCTTTATAAATTTTAATTTTCTATGCTATTTTTGCACTTCTTAATCTAAGTGCATTCGCAATTACAGAAACCGAACTAAAACTCATTGCCAGCGCCGCGATCATTGGAGACAATAAAATCCCGAAGAAAGGGTACAATATTCCGGCGGCAACTGGTACTCCTAAAGAATTGTAGATTAGCGCGAAAAACAGGTTTTCTTTAATATTCTTCATCACTTTTTTGCTCAGGGTTTTAGCTTTTACCACGCCTTGTAAATCTCCTTTCACCAAAGTAATTTTTGCACTTTCAATGGCGACATCTGTGCCGGTTCCCATAGCAATTCCAATATCAGATTGTGCCAGGGCGGGTGCATCGTTGATTCCATCACCGGCCATGGCAACTTTTCTTCCTTGCTCCTGCAGCTTTTTGACTTCATTTAATTTATCCTGCGGCAACATTCCGGCTTTAAAATCGGTAAGGTGCAGTTCTTTTGCGACGGCAGCCGCTGTGTTCTTATTATCACCAGTAAGCATAATCACCTCAACTCCGCGACTTATTAATTCTAAAATTGCAGCCCGGCTGGTCTTCTTAATAGGATCTGTAATGGTGATAAACCCGGCTATTTTACCATCCACCGCCAGATAGGAGACGGTATTTCCCAATTGTTGTTCTGCAGAAACCTTTTCCTTTACTTCTGAAGAAATTTCAGCAGCAACGTCTTTCATCAGTTTTTCATTCCCGATGGCAATTTTTTGATTCTGAAGATTTGCCGTCACTCCTTTTCCTGTTACGGAACTGAATTTTTCGGCTTCCGAAATCTTCACGTTCTTCTCTCTGGCATAATTCACAGTGGCTTCAGCTAAAGGATGTTCGCTTTGTGCATTTACCGAAGCTATTTTCTGCAAAACTTCTTCTTCAGAAAAACCGGCAGCGGCAACTACTTTCTCTACAGATGGTTTTCCTTCGGTTATCGTTCCCGTTTTATCAATAATCAGCGTATCAATTTTATCCATTTGTTCCAGGGCCTGCGCATTTTTTATCAGTACGCCGTTCTGCGCGCCCTTGCCCACTCCCACCATGACCGACATGGGCGTGGCAAGTCCGAGGGCGCACGGGCAGGCGATAATAAGCACCGCTATCGCATTAATAAGCGCATAGACATAACTCGGCTCCGGCCCGTAAATAGCCCAAACAATAAAAGTTATAACCGAAATTATCACCACCACCGGTACAAAATAACCCGAAATTTTATCTGCCAGTTTTTGAATAGGTGCCTGCGATCTGCTCGCGTCGTTTACCATCTTTACAATCTGCGCCAGCAGGGTTTCACTACCTACTTTTTCGGCTTTCATGGTAAAACTCCGGTTTCCGTTTATGGTTCCCGATGTGACAGTATCGCCTTTACTTTTCTCTATGGGGATCGGCTCCCCGGTGATCATAGATTCATCAAGGTTGCCTTCTCCCTCTTCAATAATTCCGTCTACCGGAATTTTATTTCCCGGCTTCACCCGTAAAATATCCCCAACCCGTATTTTATCTGTGGCAATCACTTCTTCTTCTCCATTTACCACGCGAATAGCTTTATTGGGGGCAAGTTTCAGCAGTTCTTTTACCGCGGAATTCGTCTGACTGTGAGCACGGGCTTCCAGCAATTGCCCGAGCAGAACCAGCGTAAGAATGACAGTCGCCGCTTCAAAATAAACATGAACAGTTCCCGCTTCAGTCATAAATTGCTGCGGAAAAAAATTGGGGAAAATTAATCCAAAAACACTGAAGATCCAGGCAATTCCCGCGCCTATTCCAATAAGCGTAAACATATTCAGGTTCCAGGAAGTAACAGATTTCCATGCCCGCTCGAAGAACATCCAGGTGGCGTAAAAAACCACCGGAATGGAAAGTACAAGCTGGATCCAGTTCCAGTAGTACATATCCAGTGCCTCATAAAGCGGATTATCGGTCAGCATTTCGCTCATCGCAATCAGGAAAATGGGCAATGTAAAACCTAAAGCAATCCAGAATTTTTTCAGAAGTCTCTGATACGTTTTCTTCTCGGCAGAAGCATCAGCCTGCACCGGCACCAGGTCCATACCACAAATAGGGCAATCTCCCGGTTCGTCTTCCATAATTTCCGGATGCATCGGGCAGGTATAGCCTCCCCCCCCGCCCCCTCCTAAGGAGGGGGAGCCTATTCCTATCTCCTCCACGAGATCCATTCCGCAGACTGGGCAATCGCCTGGTTGATTATAGGTTTTCTCGCCTTCGCAATGCATTGGGCAATAAAAAGTGCCCGTGCCTTTACCTTGTGGTTTATCCTTTTTAACCTGCTGGTGATGCACTTCTTCACCCGGCATCAAAATCTCATAATTGCCGCCCGCTTCTTGTAATGCATGCTGAAATTTGCCAATTTTGACGTGCCGCTGCATTTCAATCTCAGCTTCAGCTTTTTCGAGGTCAACAGAAGCATTTGTAACTCCTTCGACTTTGCTCAAAGCTGCCTCAACATGAGAACGGCAGC
>NZ_JAVRHP010000054.1:0-22174 GCF_031846505.1 Autumnicola edwardsiae | reverse complement strand
TGGTAAATTTAAGATACCATGCCAGGGCAGGATCATTACCCGGAATAGCTCTAACTTCCATTGCATTTTCACTTATAGACAATACCTCATAGGTGCTGGTTCCAATATAATAGCTCATAAAACCACCTCCTCCAAAGTTAAGAGAGGTTCCCGTAGAACGCCCTATACCTGAGGTAGCCGCAGAAAGTGAAACATTTTTTTCTCCACTGGTATCAAGCGGTAAACACTGATCATCCGGACCTCCGCCTCCGAAATCGGCATTATAGGAAGCATTAAAAAAAGTAGCATCCATATTATTCAATTCATAAATAATATTTTCTCCATTCAGACTAAAAACGAGTTCGTCATTATAAAAACAAGTGTTTGCAAGTTTATCGAATGGTGGGGCTGCATAATAGGAAGGCATATCACCGTCTACAGGTCCTACTCCAAGATGTGCTTGCTGAGCGGCAGCCACATACCAGGTTTTTGTATCTCCACCGGTGAGTAATTGTTTGGTTTCAGGATCATCAAAACTACTAAATACTGTAACCTCTGTAGACATGCTGGAAATGGCACCGCCGGCCCCAGATGCAATTATGGTGACATTATAATCATTCACTCCATTTCCACTAAAAGAATGGGTCACAGCTCCGGTACTTGAAACATCTTCGAATCCATCACCATAAATAAATTTATATGTAATTGCACCTTCTGCATTGGCAGTAAACTGAACTTCGCCGCTTCCATCACCATCAGGCATATCTTGAGTAGCCCCAACTATTTCATGGTCGATACTAAGATTAGACGGATTGGTAATGTTCCCCATATCATAATCATCATCAACACAACTGAAGACAGCTAAGACAAGGATTGCTAAAATGGAAAATTTCATTCCATTGATTAATTTTATATTTTTCATCTCTTCTATTTTTCTATTTCTTCATTCTATCGTCTTCAAGTCAATTATCTGCTTTAGCAGGCAACTTAAGCGCCCACTTTTTAATTTCATTTAATTAGAGCTCAAGGCGATATTATTAAAATAAACCACATTATCCTGTGTCCTACCCTGAAAACCGGGAAATGTGACTAATTGATCAATAACTTCAATTACTAACACTATGCTATTAATAAAAAAGTTTAGCAGATAAATCTCTGCTGTCAACCAATAATTGTTTAGTGTGGTACATTAATTACTCAAAGTAACGTTATCGATATAAACCACCCCATTACAGGTGGTTGCTCCACCGCATACAACCTCAATTAACAAGGACACTCCACCAGAAACAGTACCAGCAGTTGTAAAGGTATATGTGTTGGTGTTCCAACTACCTGGTGCTACATCTATTGTTCCAAGATTATGAAGTACAGCCGCCTCTCCCTCTACAGCACTTTCTGAAAATGCAAGAACATTCACTACAGCTCCATCAACAAGAGACTCTACTTTGGAATCGAGCTGAATTTGGTATTCTGTATTTGGTGAAATTGTTCCTGCACCAAACCTTTCTTGCTTTATACCAGGATTATTAAATTGTCCACTGGTAATTTTGGCAGAGTAGGTACCACCATTACTTTCAGCATCGGAAACTGAAACCGAACCTCCATTGGTGGTTGTAGCATCAAAAAATACCCAGCCAGTACTATCTCCTGTTTCAAAATCACCATTGACGATTGACGAAGCTCCTCCACCATCGCCACCGTCTCCATCAGAATCGCCATCACCTCCAGATCCATCATCTCCATCAGAACCCCCATCACCTTCAGAACCATTGTCACTGTTTTTATAGAAATACAGATTGTCTATGTAAAACGTTCCTCCATTGTCTGGCTGAACATCAAATTTGATCTGAAAAATATCACTTAGATCAAGATCCTGATCTGAAAATTCAGATAAAGGAATTTCAATACTAGTCCAGGTATTTGGAGTTACGTTCAGGTTTACGGATTTCTCTCCTGAAGCCTGACTTATTAGGAAAAATGGTATAGAAGTATAGTCCCCAGACCAAACATCTATATGAACAGTCGTGAATGAAGTAGCATCAATAGCCTCACCAAAATCGATTCCCTGATAATTAGCATTAGCATATTTAATCACCTCATTAGCTTCGAAGCTTACCATTTCATAAGTAGTTTCCTGTCCCCAGCCTGGAGAATAATTGACTCCGGCTGGATTAGCGTAAGCATCGCTAAAAATTGATATTACATCTGCCTCTGCAGCAGTAGGAGCAGGAGCTGCCGCTGTAGGTTCAGCACTACCACCATCACCGCCGTTATCCCCACCATTCGAGCCATCTCCATCGGTAACTCTCATGATATCATCGATATAATACGTACCATTAAGGTTACCTTCATAATCGAAGAATACGGAGATGGAATTATATTGGCCGGTAGGTACAAATGCTTCCCCAACTCCCTGGGAACCGTCTATATAACTTTTAGTAGCATCTGTTGCAAAATTGAAAGTAAGGGTTTCCCATCCACTTCCGGTATGCTCAGCGCGAACTTCATTGGAACGCTCCCCATTAACACCAGTTTCAAATTTAAATAATACAGTAAAGGCTTCTTCAGAATATAATTTTACACTCATCATCTTATCTTCTGTAGACAGATCTATAGCCTCATCTAAAAAGAGCGTAATTCCCTCATATTGTCCACCGTTTTTGGTGAATGATCCAACGTTGCTGTCAGAATCATTTGTTCCGGATACAAAAGGATTGGCTACCACTTCAAAAGCACCCTCAAAACCAACAACCATGTCTTCACTATAAGTATCAAATGAATCAAAAGTTACTGGCAGGTTAAAAGGATCTGTATCAGTATCTGTATCACCATCGGCTTGCGTTATATCATCCAAATAGAAAGTACCTGCAGTAGTTCCAGGTCCATCTACAAAAATTGTCATTCCGGCATATTGCCCTTCCGGCACAAAAGCGGCTCCTCCTTCATCACTACTATCAATATAACTGGTTAAAGCGTCGTTTGCGAAATCAAAAGTCACTTCTTCCCAACCTGAACCAGAATGGTTTGCGCCCACTTCGTTATCTCTTTCTCCATTTACGCCACCTTCAAACTTTAGCAAGACCGGTACGGCAACTTCAGAATATAATTTTAATGTGATAGTTTTGTTATCTCCACTAAAGTCTACCGGTTCATCCAGTTCAAATGTCATTCCTTCAAACGCTGCGCCAGAATTGGTAAGTGCACCTACCATTGTTTCTTCTGAATTTATTCCTGATAATTGAGGATTATCCACTATTTCAAAATTGACCCCATTAAAGGTTTCAAAAACATAATTTACTGCAGGATCATCAAAAGTGATTGGTAACTGCAATACACCTGAACCTTCAGAAACAGTAACTTCTTCAGAATATTCTACGGTCGCAGCACCTCCTCCACGAGCTACCACTCTAACGGTATAATCTCCCGCTTGAGCATACTCATGGTTTGCAGATTCGCCGTCCATTATCGTAGTAGGCTCTTCATCTTCGGCATCTCCAAAGTAAATATCGTAAACGGTAGCATCTACTGCGGTTGGAGTTACAATAATCTCCAATGGATTTGTTGTTGACTTCTCAATATTAACATCCAGTTCAGAAGGTCCCCCAAAAGAGATATTCACTACTCTTACCAACTCACTGGTTAGACCTGTAAGGCCCACTGCCACAACCCTTAAGTTAAATTCTCCTTCGGTGTAGGTATGGCTAATAGTTTCGCCCGGAGCTACAGTAACAGATTCTTCATTTTCGGCATCGCCAAAATATATTCTGAATTCTGTTGCACCTTCTGCCGTTGGAGTCACACTCACTGTTCCTTCTTCATCATTGGAAATATCAAATGCTGCATTCACATCTGTGGGAGCAGAAACATCCTGCAGGACATAGGATGTATCGTCATCCTTATCGCAGGACGTGAATACATTAAATGCCAGGAATAATACCAGTAATTTTTTAATATGCTTCATTTCTAATTATTTTAATTTTATTAATATCCAGGATTTTGTTCCCAGTTTCCCTGAGAAAATTCTATCTCTTCCAGTGGTATTGGAAAAAGTTCATTTTTATTAGGTGTAAAGCCTTCAATAGCATTAGCTGCTCTTCCGGTTCTTACCAAATCAAAGAATCTATGACCTTCACCTACAAGTTCGAGCCTTCTGTCTTCATAAATAGCATCAGTTAAAGAGGCTCCTGTTGCGTTCACTGGTTCCAAACCAGCTCTTCCACGTACCATGTTAAGATAATTTTGGGCAAGCTGATCGTTGATCCCTCCTCGATTTAAAGCTTCAGCAGCCATCAACAATACATCGGCATATCTAATGGCCCGGTAATTATTAGGTTGCGTTAAATTCGCATCTCCTACGTTATTATTCTGTCTTGGAAGGTATTTTCTGTTATAATAACCGGTATGTTTATAACCTTCCACGTATGTCGCACCGGTCTCCGCCGCCCATGCTTCTATATCCAGAACAGAATAGTCTCTTCGAATATCGTTTTCCTCAAAAAGATTATATACTTCTTCTACCGGGAGGTTAAAACTAAAACCGGGTTCAAAGACAGGGCCTGTATAGTTTCTGATTCCCTGAAAACCTACCGCTACATTCCCTTCACTACACTGCAAACATTCAAAACCAGCACCTTCTTCCCCGGTATACTGAATTTCGAAAACAGACTCGGCGCTGTTTTCCCCAACCTGTTCAAAAAGATTGGTATAATCTTCGTCTGCCTGCGTTCCATACAAGTGATATTGTCCACTTTCAATTACATCCTCTAAAACATCAGCTGCCTGCTGAAAATTATCCTGATATAAATAAACTTTCCCTAATAGAGCCTGGGCTGAGCCTTTGGTTGCACGCCCAATTTGGGGAGCGGTATAATCCATATTATCAATAGCAAATTGAAGGTCAGATTCTATCTGAGCATATACTTCACTTACCGGAGAGCGAGGTACGGAAGTTTCATCGCCAAGCTGAAAACGCTGATCTCCACTTAGAGGGATGGGACCAAACCATTTAACCAACTCAAAATTGAAGTAAGCTCTTAGAAATCTTGTTTCAGCAATAATTCTGTCTTTTCCTTCAAAATCTGTTTTATCCCTAAATTCAAGGATATAATTTGCCCTCTGTACACCGGCAAAATTCCAGTCCCATACATCATCTATGTTATCGTTTACCGGAGTATGGTTCATTTCATCTACCTGCTGAAAGCCAATAACATCTGTTGCGCTTTCTCCTCCACTTACAGTATTATCTGAAGCAATTTCTCCCAGCAACACATTTACATAAGTAGATTGAAGCGGATCGTATGCACCAATGAGCGCATCGATATAATCCTGTTCAGAATTAAAATAATTTTCTGAATCTATGGTATATTCTTCTGTTTCCTCAAGATATTCATCACTACAGCCCATAAGTGATGTCATGGAAAGTAGGATAATAACTATTTTGAAATTTTGTTTATTTAATTTCATAATTTCTTTTTTATAAAGTAAGGTTTACTCCAAATGAGAATATTCTTGGAACAGGATAAAATCCGTAATCAATTCCGCCACCAATAGGTTCTCCCGTTGTGGCTGAAGGATCAAAACCTTTATATTTTGTAAAAGTGTATAAGTTATTTACGGAGGCATAAATCCTCAATCTGTCTATCTTAATTCTCTCTAAAAGATCATCTGGAAGTGAGTAACCTAACTGAACATTTTGAATTCTGGCATACGAAGCATCCTCTACATAAAATTCAGAAAGAACATTATTTGATGTTGCCCCTGTAGTTAATCGGGGTACTTCGTTACTGGTTCCCGGGCCTCTCCATCTCTCAAGATAGTAGGCAGGCCTGTTTACATTGGGTTGATTCCTTTCATAGTTTCTCACCATATCATTACCTAAAGAAGCATAGGCATATGCTGAAAAATCAAAGTTCTTATAATTCATGCTAAAATTCAAGCCCATGGTTACATCAGCAATAGGATCACCAATATCAGTTCTATCATCGGTATTAATTACTCCGTCATTATTGATATCAACATATTTAATATCTCCTGCCTGTGCTTCTGCACCTAGAGCCATCTGGCTTGGAGCCGCATCTGCTTCAGCTTGTGTTTGAAATAATCCGTCTGTTTTATAGCCATAAAAATAACCAATGGAATGCCCCTCTTCAAACCTGGATGGTTGAGGCTGTCCTACCCCAAAGGCTCCTCCCGCAATAAATTCTGCTCCATTCACCTCGGTTACCTCGTTATCTATATATGTTACGTTATAACCAACGTTAAAGTTGAAGTCATTGCCAATATTTTCTGAATATTTTATAGAAAACTCAACACCCTGGTTTACCGTTGTTCCTGCATTTACGGTTGGAGAAGATCCTCCAGGTGCACCTGTTCCAAAAATTCCCGAAACCGGAATAAAAGGAATTAGAAGGTCTCTTCTTTCTTCTCTAAAGATATCTGTGGTAATATCAATTTTATTATTTAACATTCTAAGATCCACCCCAAGATTCATCTTTTCTGCCTCTTCCCATTTAGCAGATGGGTTTGGCAATCCACCCAGAGCCCGGCCATTTATGAGTTGTCCATCCAAAACATAGGTTGCTTCTCCATCCAACAAAGCTCTATAGAACTGGTTTTGCCCTACTTCATCGTTACCCAGAATACCGTAACTTCCTCTTAATTTCAGGAAGGATAACAGATCAGAATCTTCCAAAAAGCTTTCTTCTGAAATGATCCAACCAGCGGTCACCGATGGAAAATAATCTGTTCTATTTTCCGGACTAAACCTTGTTGAGGAATCTCGTCTCAGCATTCCGGACACCAGGTATTTCCCCTGGAAATCATACTGAACCCTTCCAAAAAATGACAGTTTTCTTATATCATAAACATAGGAATCATTACTCTTTTCTGTACTTGTTCCCGTTGTTAAGCTAATATCTGCAAATTCCCATGAGTTATTTGGAACATCATATCCTGTGGCATACAAGCCATCTCCCCAGTTTCTAATAACGGTCATACCACCAGTTAAGGTAATATGATGTGCATCGTTAAAGGTATTTTCGTATTTTCCGAAAAGGTCAAACGTATAGTTATTATCGTTTATCCTGTTTTGATTTACGGTGCTACGAGTTACATTAAAGACTTTTCCAGGGCCAAAATCTGCAATAGGAGAAAAAATCTTTTCATCACTTTTTCCAAAATTGTATCCTATCCTTGAAGTGAAAACCAGTTCATCTATTGGTGAAAAATTTAATCCAAATGTTCCGTTGAACTTATCTAGATTATATTCGTTATAGGTATTCTCAATTTGTGACAATGGATTAATGATCTCATTCCCTAAGAATCCGGTTTGATCTTCCTGGTCTATATCGAAAGTAGGAGCAATATTCAGCGCATTAAAAAGCACAGAACCCAATCCGTTCTCATTGATACTATTTCTATCAATATTGGTATAAATAGTATTAAAATCAATATCAAAAGCATCGCTAATTTCGACTCCCAGGCTTACTTTTGCAGTACTTCTCTTATACTGAGTCTTTTCCGGAGCAATAATTCCTTCCTGTCTTAAGTGCGAACCTCCAACCGAATAGGTTACTTTCTCAGTCCCACCAGACAAACCTAAGTTGTGACTAATAATTGGAGAGGTTTGAAAAACAGCATCCTGAAAATCTGTCCCGTCTCCCAATTCACTTACATCAGGAAATATTAAATCCTGACCTCCGTTGGCATAACTTTCATTAAGAAGCAAAGCATATTCAGTAGCATTTAAAAGGGGGACTTGCCTGGAAGTCTCCTGAACACCATAATAGGTATCGTAACTTACTGTAGGAGCCATATTCAGCTCACCAGTCTTGGTGGTTACTAAAATAACACCGTTTGCACCGGCAACACCATAAATAGCGGCCTGGGCATCCTTAAGTATCGTCATTGACTCAACATCTGACGGATTCAAATTGCTAAGCGACTGTACATCGGTTTGATAACCATCAATAATTACCAAAGGGCCGTTCTCTGTATTAGAGGCAATTCCCCGAATATTTATGTTAAGAGAGGCTCCCGGCGCACCGGAAGTTTGTGTTACTACCACTCCAGATGTAGTTCCCTGTAAAGCCTGTGTGGTCTGTATTGGCTGCAATCCCCTGATTGCTTCATCTGATACTACCGAAACAGAACCGGTAATGTCCTTTCTTTGTTGCGTACCATAACCTATTACAACCACCTCTTCCAGCGATTCAGAATCAGTCTGTAAGGTGACATTAATGATTTGTTGATCGTTTATTGTAATTTCCCGGGTTTCAAAACCTACATAGCTATACTGAAGAACATCTCCAAGGGAAATATTCTCAACGGTATAGTTTCCATCAAAATCGGTAGTGGTACCGCGTGATTCTCCCTTTACTATTACATTAACTCCTAGTAAAGGCATGTTGTTTTCATCAGATACCAATCCGCTAACCGAAAACGATTGCGCATAGGCCCCAAAAAACCCGCTTAGAAATACGATCAAAAGACAGGTAAATTTCTTCATGTGATTTGTTATTAAAATTGTTCTCTCAAATATATTAACAAATTCTTATGAGAGTAGTAAAGTGACCTTTACAAAAAATCTACATGGTGAGTATTTAGCAATTTTTGACGTGGTATAATGCGGAAATTGCAATAAGAACAGCCCTTTATAGGGAATAACGAACTTTCCGCATATTCCGCTATTAACCAAGAATTTAAATTTTTGTAGAGGTAATGTAGAGTTACTAATGCGTTATGTAAAGGTCATAAGGCAAGAATATAATCGGTCAGATTTGTTTCATGATCTAAATCCATCTTTTTTCGCAAACGATATCGTTTAATCTCCACACTCTTTACTGAAATATTTAGAAGGGGAGCGATTTCTTTTGATGACAAATTTAATCTTAGATAAGCGCAAAGTTTTAAATCGTTGGAAGTAAGTTCCGGATGTTTTGCCTTAATCTTTTTGAAGAAATCCTTATCTGCGTTACTAAATGCTTTTTTAAAGAATTTCCAGTTATCTTCTTCACTTATATCCTTATCTATTGTCCTGATGACCGACTTTACTTTAGCCGATTCAGATTTCTGTAACTGTTTTTTGATGCTGGAAAGAAACTCATTTTTTTTGATAAGACTCATTGTCGAAACTGCAAGTTCCCTGTTCTTATTTACCATATCCTGCTCCAATCGTTCATTCTCCAGCTTGATTATTTTTTGCTGTGCTTCCAGATTCTTCATCCTTAGTGCTTTTTCATTCTCTTCGATAAACTTCTGATGTCTTCGCTTATAGAAAATATGAACCAGGTAAAGCAAGATTAACAAAATCAAAAAATAGAGTATAATAGCAGTGTAACTCCAATACCAGGGGCGAGCAATATCAAAACTATAGGTAAGTGGATCAGCAATTCTAGCCCCTACCCTTGCCCTTACTTCAAAAGTGTAATTCCCAAAGGAAAGATTTTTAAATCCTGCATGGGCAGCCTCATCCCATTCACTCCACATGTTACTTTGGCCCAAAAGCCTGTAGCTATATACCGGAGTGAGAAATTTCTTGAAGACAGGAACACTAAAGTAAAAATTAATATTATTGGTTTTATAATCAAAAGGACTGCTACCATCCATGGCAACCAATTGAGCAGCCTCATCTAGCGCAGACATAGAGATCTGATCCATGCGCACCTCATAATCGTGTATAGCACTTTCTACTTTATTAAATTTAACATAGCCGTCGGAAATACCCAGGATGTACTCTGTATCCTTAAGTCTGGTGACGTTCTCGTAACCTGAAGTTATATTGCGAAACCCTTTAGACAGGTAGACCTCATTAAGTTCGTATTTGCCACTTAAGCTGGCAAGACTTACGTTAAATATGGAGTTCTTGGCGAACCCCCAAATTTTACCATTTTCGTCATTAATTATTCTTCCGGATATCCTCTCTGTATCCTCCAACACCTTAGCAAGTGTACTATTTGGAAGAAAATCGTCTGCTCCCCCGGTATATTGGAGAATACGATTTTGGGAAGAATAGTAAAGCGTATCATTGAACTTAAAAATACTTGACGTTATTCCTGTGGATTCATCAATTACATAATTTTGACTGTTCACAATGCTATCCAGCGCATCACTTATTGTCAATTTAAACACACCTTTATGTTCATTACTAATCCAGACATCACCGTCATCGTCCATTTCAATAAACTTTGAAGAATGAGGAAAATTATCCAGCATAGGTAAGTCTTCAATTCCGCCAGGTGTATCTCTTAAGAAACTGATGCCATTATAATGTCCCTGGATAAAATATCCCGGTTTATTTTCAATTTCCTTTACAAGCCATGTTCCAAGCCGTTCTGATATCCTTTCAGCTTTATTTCCGCTTATAAGAAATGTTCCGTTGTTATGTCCGCAAAAAAGATAGTCATCTTCCATTTGCAAACTCCACACCTGCCCGTTAGTACCTTCTATAAAAGTAAATTCGGTGTCTCCGGGAGTCTTGTAATAAAGTCCCTGATTTGTTCCCAGGTAGAGATAATCGTCATTCTGAAAGGAACAGTAAACCGATCCTATTTTTCCTGTATTATCCTGAAATAGACGAAAAGTGGAATCCAGGTTCAAAACACTTATCCCATTATCCAGACCCGCCCAAACGTTTTGCGCATCATCGAGGTAGAGATCAAGTGCGGTATTATTGAGAAGTACGTTTTCCTGATCAAAATGACTCAGAATCTCACCATCTTCTGACACATGATAAATGCCCTCGCCCACAGTTCCCAGCACCATACTATCATCGGAAAGTTTTAACGCTGAAAGTAATCCCGCATTTTTGATCTTAGTACTTAAATCTTTCAACACCCTTTCAAGTTCCTGACCATTCCAACTATAGAAATTTCCCATAGCCGTTACCAGTTCCAAATTCCCATCCCGTGGGAAAATCTGCATAATTTCAATTTCTCCCAGCGCAGAATACGGAATTACCTGCTCTGGTAGTCCTTTTTCAATAGTGTAAATACCTGCCTGTGCCTTCTGAAAGAAAATTTTATCTGCTACTTTAAAAAGATTCGTTACTGGTTGACCGGCATCATTTGGTAAAATGGTAATATTGTCTGCCCCGGGACTGTGAAGATAAATTCCACGGAAGCTGCGAAAAATAACTACACCATCGCTGTATTCAATATCCCAAAACTGTTCCCCGTCCTGGATATCTTCCGTAAATCGCTCTACCAGGCTGGTATATTCCAGCACACCCAAATCATTTTTTTCCCAGTACCCCACTTCCATGTAAGCGCCGGTATAGACCCTCTCGCCAATTACCTTAAGAGATCGTACAATCGTTTTGTTAGGCACCGGGTAAAGGTTCCATTTCTCCCCGGTAAACTGCAGTAACCCTGCACCATTTGCAAAATATAGATTTTTGGCATCATCCTGGCCAATCATCCAGTTTTGATTCTCGGCTCCATAATCGTTAGGACCGTAATTAATTACCGGAGGTAACTCCTGGGAAAGGAGCGCATCGGATAGGAGAAACAAAAGAAAAAATAGTGACCGCAACAGGGATTGTTTTGAGCTAAAATAGGTCATAATCTACTAAGACGCAAAAGGATAATTTGGACTAATAATGAAAAAATAATATTTTACATTTATAGAGAAAATCATTCCGGCTATAAAAAGAAGATGATTTATAAACAGGATATCATAAAATAATGGCTAAAAAACCGGTCGCTTCTGCCTCTTCATAAATGTTATAAAGCGTTAAAATTTCTTATTCTATATAATTTTTTGTCAATTTTGGAAGTTTGTTAAACTGGCTCCAGGCCCTACTTAAAAGTCGACTATATGTTTATTGAATTAAAAAGTCCGTTTTCTGGCTCCCTAAAGAACCAGGTTACGGTACTAATTACCCTTCTTACCCTGAATTTAACTTTTGCACAGCAAGACGAAATTCCTGAAGGAAAGGAAATTTCCCACTCAATTTATTTTACCGCAAATACGGGGCTTAACGAGAACTCTGCGGCCCAAAGCATCTTCAGCCAGATTGTACAAGCTTCTCAACAGGATCAGGATGCCAGTCTTGTTCTGCTCGGAAACATTACAGAAAATGGTTATCCAGAAGATGAGGACAAAAGAAAAGCTACAGAAGAAGATTTAAGGCAAAAGTTGTTACAACCCCTGAAGAATTTTAATGGAAACGTAATTCTTAATCCCGGCGTAAATGAATGGCGCAAAGGAGGCGGACAGGAAAACCTGGACGATATGGAATCCTTTCTTCAGGATAACAGCGATGCCGAATTCTGGCCAAATGATGGTTGCCCCCGGGAACCGGAGACTTTAAGCGACGAAGTGGAACTTATAATGGTGGATTCTCAGTGGTTTCTGGAAGACTGGGATGATCATCCCTACATCAACAACAAATGTGAACTCAAAACAAGAGATCAGTTCTTTATAAAATTTAAGGATGATCTTAAGGATGAACAGAATAAAACCATTATTGTAGCAGTACACCATCCCGTAATGTCCAACACAAGACGTGGATTTTTTCAAAAAATGGGAGGTTTCTCCAGGCAATCCTATTATAACAGTGCGATGGAGGAACTACGGGGTCGACTGGAGACACTTGCCAGCCAGTTTGACGATGTAATATTTGTATCAGGAAACGATCGGAACATGCAATATCTGGAGGATGATGGTATCCCTCAAATTATAAGTGGCGCAGCAGCAAATACTGAAAAAGCCAAGATCCATGAGGACGATCACTTTGCTTCAGATAAAAACGGTTATACAAAACTGACAGTCTTTAAAGATAGGAGTTCAATTGTGAGGTTTTACGAAGCTACCCCTGCAGGTCCAAAGCTACTCTTCAGCAAATTTATTAAAAGAGAACGTACAAGGCTTGATGAAGTAAGTTATCCCGACAGGGAAAGCTTTGGTGAAACTTATAAAGCTTCTGTGTATACCCAGGAAGAAACAGATAAAAGCGGATTTTACACCTTGCTATGGGGAGAACATTACCGGGATATTTACAGTCGTGACATAGAAGTTCCCGTGCTTTTCCTAAGTGATCTGCCGGGAAACCCCGTACCAATTTCAGAAGGAGGTGGAAACCAATCCAGATCCCTAAGAATAATTGATGAAGATGAACATGAATATACTTTACGCGAAATAAGAAAAAGTGCAACCCGGTTTATCCAGCAGAAAATTAAAACCCACTACGTACAGGACCGTATAGATAATACGCTGGCAGAAAGAATTGTTCAGGATTATTATACCACATCCCATCCTTATGCTCCATTTGCCATAAACGACCTCTCTGCGGCTGTGGACATCTACCATGCAAACCCTAGGCTCGTTTATCTCCCTAAACAGGAGGAACTGGGGATATTTAACGATGGTTATGGCAATAAACTTTATATGCTGGAGGAGCATGTTGGGGATGAAAATAAAGAATTTGAAACTTTTGGTTCGCCAGATGATATTATAAGCACGGCAGATCTTCTTCTGGAACTTAGGGAAAGTAAAAATTCTTATGTCAATGAGAGTTCTTATATAAAAGCACGGCTTTTTGATATGTTGATCGGGGATTGGGACCGGCATGAAGACCAGTGGAGATGGGCACAGTTTGAGCAGCAAGACGGGAGGCTAATGTACAAACCCATTGCCAGGGACCGGGATCAGGCTTTTTCAAAGTACGACGGGCCAATAATAGATCTTTTGCAAATGGGAGTTCCTGTATTGCGAGCCATGCAAACTTTTTCTGGCGAAAAACTGAAAAATGTAAAATGGTTTAACGTTGCGGCTTATCCCCTGGACAAAACTTTTATAAAAACCGCTACCTGGGAAGACTGGGAAGAGCAGGTGGAGTTTATTCAGAACGAACTTTCCGATGAAAAAATCGATGCGGCTTTTGAAGCGCTTCCGGAAGATACAAAAGATGAAAGCATAGAGCGGATAAAAGAGGATCTTAAGGAGCGCCGGGAAAACCTGCTTGCTATCGCCAGGGATTATTATAACTACTTACTGGAGTTTGAGGTTATTACAGGAACTGAAGAAGATGACAAATTCCTTATTACCAGAAAAGAAAACGGACGAACAGAGATTATTATTGAAAACGATGAAAATATCGTTTTTGAAAACACCTATAATTCTGAAATGACCGATGAAATATGGATTTATGGATTAGATGGGGATGACGAATTTAAGATTGAAGGAGAAGGAGATAAACTTATTAAACTGAAGGTTATTGGTGGCGAGGAAAACGACATCTATAACTTCAGTAATACCAGGAGAGCGAAATTGTATGACTACAAAAGCAAAAAAAATACAATTGAAACACCGGGTGCCAACCAATGGCTAATAGACAGTTATGATATTAACAATTACAATCCCCAAAAAAGCAGGAATACTACAAATGTATTATTCCCCAGCATTGGCTTTGATCCCGATGCAGGTTTTAAAGTTGGATTGGCAGATACCTTTACCACCTATGGTCTTGCACGTAATCCTTTTACCACACAGCACAATATAAGCGCCTTCTACTATTTTGCAACTTCCGGTTTTGAGGTAAATTATACGGGGGAATTCGCACACATTTTCTACAATTGGAATTTTGGCATTGATGCCAGGTACACGAGCCCCAATTACACCCTTAATTACTTTGGAAGAGGTAATGAGACCACCTACAACGAAGATGCCGTGAGTATGGATTATAACCGCGTACGTATAAGGCAATGGAGCCTTGCTCCTTCCTTGATCTGGCGAAATGAAACCGGTGCAAGATTCCATTTTAAACCAATGGTCGAGTCCCTGGAGGTTGAAGCAAATGACACAGAATATATAGGACAGGTTTTTGATGAAGAGAACGATCTTTTTGAAAGCCAGTTGTACGCCGGTGCAGAGATTGCTTTTCAATATAAAAATAAACCTCAGCAATTGGCTTTTCCAAGGCGCGGGATGCAGTTTGATATTTCTACGGGATACAAAAGAAATATAGATGGAAATGACAACGAATTTGCTTACCTGAAGCCATCAATTTCTGTTGTTTACCCCTTACATGAGAGCGGCCTTGTGGTTATAGCCACCAAGATTGGCAGTGAATTTATATTTGGAGAGGATTATGAATTCTACCACGGCGCCACCCTTGGCGGAAATCAGAGTTTACGCGGCTATAGAAATGAACGTTTTAATGGAAAGTCTGCTTTTTACCAAAGTACAGATCTAAGAGCAGGACTTGTGAGGATGGAAACAGGTTTTGTACCATTAAGGGCAGGGATAAGCCTGGGATATGATTATGGACGCGTTTGGCTGGAAGATGAAAATTCTGAAAAGTGGCACAATAACTACGGCGGTTCTATCTGGATTAATGCTTTTAGCACCATCACTGGGAATGTGGGCTACTATACAAGTGAAGAAGACAACCGGATAATGTTTACACTTGGCTTTAACTTTTAATTCGATTAACCAGGGACATTAACAGGTCCTTCTTAAAAATACTCTTATGAAGTTTGATGCGATAATTATTGGGACAGGACAGGCGGGAACTCCACTTGCTGCAAGTCTTGCGAAAAATGGGCAAAAGGTGGCGATCATCGAAAAAGGGGATTTTGGAGGCACGTGTGTAAATACCGGTTGCACTCCCACCAAGGCTTATGTGGCAAGTGCCAGACGAGTTTTTGTAACCAAAAATAGCCAGGAGCATGGTGTTACTATAGCCGGTGAGATAAAAGTCAACCTGCGTGCGATTAAAAGAAGGAAAGACAAACTGGTTGAAAAATCCAGCGAGGGGATTAGGAAAATGCTGAAGGATAATGAGCAAATTCAGGTCTTTAAGGGGGAAGCAAAATTTAAGGATGATCATACGGTTACAGTAAATAACGAAACGCTACAGGCAGAAAAGATCTTTATTAATACCGGTTCAAGGCCAAATATTCCGTCACCGTTCAAAAACCTCAATTATCATACTAATGAAACGATGTTGGAGCTGGAAGAGATCCCCGAGCACCTTGTTATAATAGGAGGCGGCTATGTGGGATTGGAATTTGCCCAAATGTTCCGGCGTTTTGGAAGCAAGGTGAGTATCTTGGATCGTGGGGAACGCCTTATGAAACAGGAAGATGAAGATATTTCTGAAGCAATTTTTCAGATTTTGGAAGATGAGGATATTCAGGTTTATCTTAATTCAGAAAACATAGCTGGAGCCCAGAGCAAAAAGACTATTGAATTCAGTTTTAACGTACATGGTGCGGAAAAAAAAATTGAAGGCTCCCATCTTCTTCTTGCCACAGGCCGGGTGCCAAATACGGCAAATATCGGCCTGGAGAACACCGGTGTACACCTGGATAAAAAAGGCTATATAAAAGTAAATAACGAGTTACAAACTTCTGTTCCACATATTTACGCTCTTGGTGATTGCAATGGCGAAGGAGCGTTTACTCATACTTCTTATAACGACTTTGAAATAGTTGACTCAAATTTACTTCAGCATAAAAAAAGAAGTTTATCAGATCGTTTCCCTTGCTATGCTGCATTTATTGATCCCCCACTTGCAAGGGTTGGAATGAACGAGGCAGAAATAAAGGAGAAGGGAATTAAGGCAAAGCTGGCTTCCCGACCAATGACTAAAGTGGCTCGGGCACAGGAAATGGGTGAAACCAGCGGAATGATGAAAATTTATATTGAAGCCGACACTGATAAAATCCTGGGTGCAACCTTCCTTGGAACAGGGGCTGATGAAGTTATACATGCTATAATTGATGCGATGTATGCAGGAACGCCATATACCACCATTAGAGATGCGGTACATATCCATCCCACGGTAAGTGAATTGATCCCAACGATGCTGGAATCACCAGAAGATCTTTAGAAAAACTGAAGGTTTCATTTTATTTAACCAGCTTCTCTGCCAGGTCCAGCATATCTTCTGCTTCTAAATCTGGCTTTTCGGAAAGGGAGTACAAACTTTTGCCTTTTCTCCTGATGAATGCCGCTTTTAGTCCGCTGCTTTTTGCGCCGGCGATGTCCCAGCCATGGGCTGCTACAAGCATTGCTCTCTCTGCCGGTACTTTTTCTTTTTTAAGAACGTGATCATAGGCTTCCCTGTGCGGCTTGTATTTTTTCACTACTTCCACGCTAATGATGTCCACAAAATAGGTATCGATATTTGCAAATTTCAGTTGCTCTCTTAGCACAGATGGTTTACCGTTGCTTAGAGCGATCATCCGGAAATTTTCATTCCGGAGCTTCTGCAGTGCATCCACTACTTCCGGATGAGGAGGCAATTCTTTAATCTGACTCAGTATTTTCCTGATTTCTTCTTCAGAATAAGAAAGATTCATTTTCCCGGTCAACATTTTAAATGTAGCCACTCCTACTTCAGTAAAATCATGATATTTATGCGTTATAGTTTCCACCAGGGAATACTGAAGCAGCATCGGAAACCATAGCTCAAATGCCAGATCGTTTTGAAGCGCCTCATTTACAGTATTCTTTAGAGGGTTTAGATCCAGTAATGTTTCATTAACATCGAAAATAAGCAAATTTGGCTTTTCCATAATTTCTTAGTTTAAGTATAAAAAAAGCCGGCTTATAAAAACCGGCTTTAATATTCTTTCCTATATGTTAAGGATATTATCTATCTCTGTATTCAAACTTCTGTCCTCCAACAGAAATTCCTGCCATTGCACCGGCTTTAGGCATAATTACTACGCCAACACCATCCTGAAAATCTACAGATTCAGACCTTCCTTCTTCAAGTATAACAGCAGATGCACTTGCAGTTAATTCATAATCTCCGCTCTTAAAGTCTTCTAAAGCAGACTCTGACTGGAAGAAAAGAACTTCGGTATATGCTTTTCCACCTATTTGGAACCCGACATCCAATTGTTTCATTTCGGTAAAGCCTTCAACAGTTCCGTTTTCATAAAGAACACCGTTACCAGAAGCTCCTCCAAGGATATAAGCACCTTTTCCTACATTAGGAAAAATCGCATATCCTGCAGAATTCTGGAATAATTCGCTCATGTTGCTACTAGCTGCAGCAACGTTTTCCTGGGCTTTCTCCGCATCCGAAATTAAATTGTCCGGACTCGTACTCATAGAGCCACAACTCGCTAACCCCAATAGAAGTACTGCAAATAGGGGTATGTAGAATTTACTTGTAATAGATCTCATAAAATATAACTTTTTTTGGTTTCATTCAAATGTATAAATCGTGGCCCACGCACCTTGTTAAGCATTTGTTATTTCACGAAAGATTGGCTGAAACTGAGGGAAATTATAAAACTTTTTAGAAATATTTCTTACAGGCAGCTACATAAAAAGCAGTCCCATTGCCTTGAATGAGTTATTTTTTACTTTTTCCTTTAAGACCGAAATTGCTTTTCAGAACACGAAGATGATGGTGCTAAAAAATCAGCACAAGGTTTCTCACGATTTAACAACAGCCTTCTGTGGCCCCTATTTATCCCTGTAGTTGAATTTTTGCCCACCTATAGAAATTTCGAGCATCGCACCTGCCTTGGGCATCGTCACTATGGCCCTGCCGTCATTAAAAGTCACACTCTTCGCTTTCCCTTCTTCCAGAATTACTGCAGAAGCGTTTCCTGAAAAACTATATTCCCCGCTTTTGAATTTCTCAAGTTCTTCCTGTGTTTGGAAGAGGATTACCTGGCGATAAGCCTGTCCGCCTATCTGGAGACCCACATCCATTTGCCTGAGTTCGGCAAAACCCTGTACTTCACCATTCTCATAAAGCACTCCATTCCCGGCAGCACCGCCAAGAATATAAGCTCCGGCCCCTACATTAGGGAAGATCACATAACCCGCAGCAGTGTCAAAAAGATCATCTAAATCCTGGCTGTTTTGAATAAAAGCAGATTTTGCAGCTTCGGAATCCCTTTTTAGCTCTTCTTTTTTCTCCTGATCTACAATTTTTTCGCTATCCTGATTATTCACGGTTTGCGCCCTGAGTTCTCCTGTAAAAAGGATGAACCCCGACATTATTAAAATCCCTGTAAAAATTTTTATCCTTTTCATCATGTATTTGATTTCCAGTTTACTACTTAAAGATAAAACCTTCGAAACTGAATAACTGTTAACCACTTGTTATTTAACTGTAACCTATTAAATTAAAGTTCATACCCCACTAAAATTTCTTTAATAAATATCGTTGAACCAGATTGTACTTTATCCTATAGGTATTTTAAAAAAATTGCATAAACATTCGCTGCCTTAAAATTACAGCACTATCTCTTAACCTCAATCAAAAACTCCAGGAGAATATTTTCCCGTAAAGTTTTTTCTTGCGCAGAAAATTAATTTTTAGAATTATACTTATGGTAAAGTTTCCCTAATGGAAGACTTGTTAAGCCGTGTACTACTGTGGACGCAAAGACTACCAAACCCGGGATGATCCAGGCTTCATCAAAAGAGGTCTTTTCTATTGAAAGAATGGAGTAGTAAAGTGCGGCAACTCCTATAGGACCAAACCATCCCAACAGCAGGACATCAGAGTTTTTTCTCTCTAACTGCGGAAGAAAAGGTTTTAGAAGGAACATACCGGGAATCCTTCGGAAGAAAAGGACTAAAAAAACGAGTAAGACCCCGCTCCATCCTAGTGAAATCCACTCCTCTAACGGTAATACCAGTCCAAAAACAAAGAAAACAGGAATTAAGGTAATTCTTTCCATAGACTCCTGTACCTCTTCCTCCTGGATATCTTCATTTCCTGAGATTGACCTGGCATAACCCAGACCGCCGATAAAAACAGCAAGTATCCCATTCATCCCAAGCAAATTGAACCCGGTAAGCAAAGCAAAAGCCAATCCTAAGGAAAAAGGCAATACAGCTTTAGTGGTCATTATCTTTTTGCCATGTGCCTTGTGCATCATTTTACCGGCAAGAATACCTGTGAAATAGGCGATAACTCCACAGAGCACAGTCTCATAGAGAAGCGTTTCCGAAAGCCAGGTGGTTACAGGAAAAGAGGAATTAGTAAAAAGGAAGATGGAAAAGAAAACAATAGGAAAGGCAAGACCATCATTTATACCAGACTCAAAAGAAATCGTTTCCCGAATGGAGGCTGGCAAATATTTCTCCGCCTTATCCCCAGAAACAATGCTGGAAGCCAGCACAGGATCTGTAGGAGTAATGATAGCCCCTAAAAGAAGACACTCTGAAATAGAAAAATCGGAAAAAATCAGATATAAGATTCCAGAGCTAAAAAGCCACATAAAGACCATCCCAAAAAGCACAACATTTACCTGTGTTTTAAAATTCTTATAGAAAAAATTTTTTGGTATTCGTAAAGCGGTGGCCATTAAGGCCATTGCAATAGTAAATTCACAGGTTATCCTCAGGATCGTAAGCTTCTCGGGTACATCTGCAGGTATTATATCCAGAAAATACGGTCCAATCAGCACCCCAGTAATCATTGCGATCAAAGGTTCTGTTAAGAATATTTCCTGCATCTTTTTATAGACCAGCCCAAGAGAAAGTGTAAGAATGCTAACAATAAAAATAATCAGCATTAAATCCATATCCAGCTATTTTTTAAATCCTGATTATTGAAGTTAAGGAAATAGATTTATTCTCTCCGGAAATTGTAATAAAATCCAATTATTGTAAAACATCCTTAACGAGAACTAAACTGTACCTAACTATAAAAAACCTGCGATTGTATAACCAGCATTTAAAAACTACTTTTGGTTACTCAAACCTTTATCGAGATGAGAGAAGTTGATCTAGTAACCATCGCAGGGATAATCTCCACATTTATAGCGTTACTCTTAGCAATTTTTATTTTTTCTGTTGAGTCAAACAATAAAATCAGCAATAAGCTTTTTGCTTCTTTTCTGGTATTAAATGCTTTGGAATTTTCCAGTTGGTTTATGCATCTTCTTTTCGATACGCCTAATAATTTGACAAATAACCTGCTGATAGCAAAAGATTTACTGGCTTATCTACCAATGCCTGTATTTTATTTATACGTATTATCTGTTTGTTATTCAGATTTTAAATTAAAATGGAAACATCTATGGCATGCGTTACCCTATCTAGTCGCTAATTTAGTTATGATCCCCAGGGTTTATTTGAGCAACACAGCTCAAAAATTAGAACTGCTTGTGGAGTACAATAGTCTATACGAAATCATCTTTTTGCATATTTCGCTTCACCTACAAGCTATTATTTATTTAACTGCCGGATTTATAGTTTTAGGCAATGCCAGGAAAATATTCCTGGAAAATTATTCAAGTAATACAATAGCAACCTATAAATGGTTATTCCAGCTTTTATTCTTCACATCACTTCTCTATGCTGTAGCATTAATAAAGAACATTTTAAAGTATTATGGAGAAGATGATGTTTTTAATACCGCTCAGACTATAGTTGTCTTGTTTGTTTTAGGTATCGTATGCTGGTATGTTTTAAAAGCCCTACGATATCCTAATCTTTTTAGCGGGGTAGATTCTAAAATAGCCTTGGCCCATAATTTAGCTGATAACGATGAAAGCGGGATTAATAAAATTTACGATAACGAAATTCAGCAATTAATATATTATATGGAGACAGAAAAACCATATTTCAACCCGTCTTTATCTATTAGAAATTTAGCTGACCAGATGGAAATGAATTCCAGGGAGCTATCCATTTTAATTAATCAAAAGTTAAATCAGCATTTTTTTGATTTTATAAATGAATATCGCATTAAAGAAGCAATGAAAATATTAGCCAATCCGGCTAAAGAGCAAGAAACTGTGTTGGAGATTTTATATGAAGTAGGATTTAATTCTAAATCGTCCTTTAATACTGCTTTCAAGAAACACACGGGAAAAACACCTACCGAATTTAGAAGAATTCGCTTAAAATCAGTCAGTTAACATAAAGTCGAACGTTTGTAAACAAAGTCAAACTCATTTATAGCCAATAAATGAGTTCGACTTTAGGTTTTCGGTCGGGTAGTATAAATTGATAGCTCATTTTTGTTTCATCAAATAAAATATAAGATGAAAACTCAAATGAAAACACTTGCATTCCTATTGTTAGCGCTAACTCCAGGTATTTTCTACGCACAAACAATAAAAGGAAGAGTCATGGATGAAACAGATGTAATTCCATTTGTCAATGTATCCGTTGCCAACAATAATAACCAAATGATCACCGGAACTACCACCGACGAAAATGGCTTATTTTCTATTAAGGTAAAACCCGGAACTTATAATATAAG
>NZ_JAVRHP010000053.1:0-24637 GCF_031846505.1 Autumnicola edwardsiae | reverse complement strand
GAAAATAAGATTTAAAAAAATCGCCTGTTGCTTATAATGCGACAGGCGATTTTAAATTTCGATTATTCCTGGTTATCCTCCATATTCTTTTTAATTTTTTCAATGGCATTCTGTATTGATTTTTCAGGTTCGATGATATTGTTATTTCCCCAAAATTCAGCATCATAAAATCCTGAAACGTCATCGCCCATCACCACATAAGGATCAATAAATTCTTCAGTTTTTAGTTCTCCGTTGTCGGTATATTTTTCCCAGTTGGTTACAACCATTTCACTGTTTACGGTATAGCGGGAATTAAAGATTTTCTTTCTCCAATCAACTACATACTCCATAATGGCATTACCATAGGCGTAATGCCATTTTCCGTTGTTTTCTACATAATCTACTTTATAAGAGAGATCAACAGGATAAACTTTTGAGCCTGAAGGTTTCTTTTTTACAAACATTTTTGTCGCAGTACGGCGATCGTCAACGTTTAGTTTATATTCTGCCCGCACGAGTGTTAGAGAATGAGCGTCTATAAACAACTGTCCAAAATACCACGGCGTTGACTTGTCTGTTTCCTCAAAATTTACAACATAAATATAATTGTCATTAATCTTTGTAGGTTCGTCAAAGCTAAACTCATAATTCTTGGTCATTCCTGGCTGTAAGACATATTCAGTATATTTTATGAGATCGAGGTAAAGCGCGTTGAAGGGTCCGCCACGTAGCTTGAGCGCCAGGGTATCGAGTTTATCGTAATCTGTACTTTTTCTGGCTTTGTAAATTGAGACAAGGTCGTCCTTATTAGAGTTATGCGGACTCTTATAAATTTTTACTACTGCCTCAGATAAGGATACATTGGTGCGTCTTCTTTTTATGGTTTCCCGATAGAAGGAGGTCATTAATGTCTGATCGCTAAAATAATTTTCATCTTTTTTCTGTAGCATTTTATTTACCAGTTCCCTTGGATCATCGGCGTCAAAAATATTAATTTCCGAAAGTTCTTGTACAGAGTTTACCAGTTCTACCCTGTTATTCTCTTCAAAATAATAAAGGGGCAGGCTTTTACTGTTGTAGCCCAGCCTGGAAACTGTAACGGTTACAGGTGTAAGATCTTCTGGTACACGCAGGGAAAATTCTCCGTCGGAATTACTTATTGTTGAAATATTGCTTCTGTTTACTGAAATTAATGCAGAAGCTATGGGATCATCGCTTTCGCTGTTTATAACGATACCTCTGTATACACTGAAGTTTGTGGAATCGGTTTGTATTTCCTGAAAGACAGCACTAAAACCGGGAGAAACTGCGAAAATCAGCAAAAAAAGAATCGTATAGATTTTTCCAATTTGGAAGGGTGAATTTATTTTTTTCATGGCATGTGCTTTTCTTTCTAATTTAAGTAAAAAACACTTATTATTAACATTAATTTAGTTAAATTAATTTGGAATTGTGCAGGAGGATATCAGACACTTTTTCGTCTTAAAGTAAGAATGTTTTATTTTCCTTGCTTTTTGCACAGCTGAAAGCCCGCACCATATAAAGGAAGGAGTTCAGACTTTAAGGAGTTAAATGCTTTTTTAAAATTGTATTTTTAGCCAGGATTCACGAAATTAATATCCGCATAAATATTTCTAATTTTAGACAAGGAACGTACGGTGAAAGACAATTTCTCTACAAAATCGGCTGATTATGCCAAATATCGTCCTGTTTATCCTCAGGAGGTATATGATTTTATCGCAAAACAGCTTTCGCAGAAGCAAAATGCATGGGATTGTGGTACAGGGAACGGCCAGGTAGCTGTAGAACTGGCAAAGGTCTTTAAAAAAGTGTACGCTACAGATATTAGTACACAACAACTAAGTCATGCCCCAAAAATGGCAAATATCGACTATTCCTTACAGTCTGCCGAGGCTACAGATTTCCCCAATCATCATTTTGACCTGGTAACCGTGGCGCAGGCGATCCATTGGTTTAATTTTGATCAATTTTACGCGGAAGTGAAGCGCGTTCTAAAACCGGGGGCGATAATTGCCATTATTGGCTACGGACTTTTTAAAAGTAATCCTGAAACTAATAAGGTGATTGATCATTTTTATGAGAATATAATAGGAGAGTACTGGGATATGGAAAGAAAATACCTGGATGAGGAATATAAAACTATTCCCTTTCCTTTTAAAGAAATTGAAACGCCAAAAATTTCACTTCAGCTTAACTGGAATTACGATCAATTAATTGGCTATTTAAAAACCTGGTCTGCGGTAAAACATTATGAAAAAGCAAACGGCGAAAACCCGGTAGATCTTATTGCTGCAGATCTCAGGGAAACTTTTGGGGAAAATGGAGGAATTACTTATCCCATTTTGTTCAGAATTGGGAAGAAGAAGTAAAAGGGGTACGAAGTAGCTGTTTCTTAAGTGGCTGTTGTGGGTTTTCAGTTGTGGGACTTTCGAAACAGTTTAAGCAATACTCGAAAATGCCAGTTTTCGGCTTGTGATCACAATTAGGCGATGAGCAAAAGAACAAACGAAAATCGAACTGAGGTTTTTCTTCAAACCAGGAATTTAAAAACTCCGATCTTATTTAGCAAAGAATGAAATTTGAGTAAAAGCTCTACCTTTAATCTGAAAAAATTTATGGCTGCATTTTTGATGCTTTAGCCAAAACTTCAAAACTGCAGCTTATATTATTGCTGTGGTTTAAACTTTAATTTCATAGTTTATGAAGAGAATAGGTATAATTCTACTGTTAATTTTCGCAATTACTCCGGCGTTTCTGTCGGCACAAATAAATGATCAGTCTGTTACCCAACAAGTTCTCCAGGAATTGAACAGGGAGAGAACGTTGCTGAGTCAGAACCTCGACTTCCGAATAAAAGAAATAGATTCGAAAATTAATAATCTGGATGAGAGTATTAAAAACACCAATTCTGCCGCAGAAAAAGTAGAAAAGCTTGTGGAGCGTGTAAAGTTCCTGGAGGAGCGCCAGGAAGAGATCGATATAAATACTGTTGGGGTTTATAAGTACAATTACAGTTCGGCAGTTTTAAACCTGGCTTCTATGGAGCGTGAAATAAAGCCACTCAATCTGTTTAATTCTTCCCGTGAATTCTATTCGACTTTAGATAAGGTGAGCAATCCCATGAATTATGAAGGCTACCAGGAATGGTTTGGGAACTTCAAAAAATATATAGAGGAAGAGAAGGAGGAGGATGCGAAACTTGCGGCTCTTAACCATATTATTGGTGTAACGGGAGATCTAGCACAGGGAACGCCTTTTACGGGAATGTTTGCCGGAACTCTTTTCGACGGAATCAGTCAGTTTGTAAATTCTCTGGGACGGCGCGACAGGGAAATGAAAGATAAAAGCCTGGAAATGCTGAAGCTGACGACCACCGTTTCTCAGTTTACACACGATAAAGATCTTATTGAAACCGAATGGGAGGCGATTAATAAAAGCCTGGATGAGCTTAAAGAGCTTCAGAATAAGGCGATGAAGGAAAATCTTGTGAATATTTTGGAGATTAATCAGAAGGAATTTGAGGAGAAATTCACCAATGAAACAGATGCTAAAAAAAGGACCCAGTATATCCTGGATATTTCAAAGGTAGCAGAAAATAAAATAGCAGAGGAGAAGGCAAAAAACCCTGAAAACTGGAAACAGGATTACCACGACCAGATGATGACCGTTCAGAATTTAAAAATACGCTTTGGAACAATCACTTTCAGGATTCTTGAGAACCTTGAAAAATACGAAGATTTGATAAAGAAATATCAGAATGACAAATACCTTAAAGATGAAATGGTACAGCTAAAACTGAAGCTTGACCTGGTAAGAAACAGTTTTGAATCTACTTTTAATCCGCAGGAATATATTAAGGCGTCTAACGAGATGTATGTGGTTGAGTAAGGTTTAAGGGTTAAGTGTTTAAGGTTTAAAGTTTAAAGTTAAAAAGTTAAAAAGTTAAAAAGAGAAAGAGGGAAGAAGTTAGAACACGGGTGGGAAGTAAAGGAGGAAAGGTTGTCTCTGCCTTCTTTTCCGTAGCTGAACCTGTCTCAGGGTTTGACAAGAAGTATTTCATCAAGCGCATAAGATGCTGAAACGAGTTCAGCGTAATGATTTTGGAACTCCGAACCACACACAACAAACAACGAACAACTTTTAAAAGAGATTACTGAATTAGACAACAACACCTCCATTTATTTGTTTCATTTTATGATACCAGCTCCTGCACCTGTTTTGCAATTTCCAGTTCTTCATTTGTAGGAATTACCATCACTTTCACTTTGGAAGATTTTGTGCTGATTTCCCGGTTTTCTTTGGATCGGGTATTATTTTTTTCTTCATCCAGTTCTATGCCGAAAAAATCCATATTATCGCATACCAGTTTTCTCATGGTGCTACTGTTTTCCCCAATTCCGGCAGTAAAGATGAGAACATCCAGCCCATTCATTGCTGCCGCATAAGAGCCAATATATTTTTTAATTCTGTAGACGTTCATTTCTAAGGCTAACTGACATTCCCGATTTCCTTTTTGAGCTTCGGCTTCAATATCGCGTAAATCGCTGTATCCTGTTAAACCGAGCATTCCACTTTTTTTAGTGAGAAGCTCATTCACTTCCTCAATAGTGTAATCTAGCTTTTCTACAAGGTGAAAAATAACAGAAGGATCTATATCCCCACTGCGGGTTCCCATGATTAGGCCGGAAAGGGGAGTAAATCCCATAGAATGATCTATACTTTTTCCGTTTTCTACAGCCGTAATGCTGCAACCGTTCCCCAAATGGACACTGATGATCTTAGAATCGGATTTATCTAAAATTCTGGCCGCCTGCTCTGAAACATATTTATGACTGGTACCGTGAAATCCATAAAGACGGATGTTTTTCTCTTCTGTCAACTTATTCGGAATTGCGTATTTATAAGCTTTTTTGGGAATGCTGCTATGGAAAGCAGTATCAAAAACCGCCACCTGCTGTGCTTTAGGAAAAACTTCTTCTGCAACTTCAATCCCCGTAAGATTTGGCGGATTATGCAGCGGAGCCAGGGAAAATAAGGACTTTATTTCTTTTTTAACTTTTTCATCTATAATCGTGGTTTTTGAAAAAGTTGTGCCGCCGTGAACCACCCTGTGCCCAATGGCCGCAATTTCTGAAGCATCTTTTATAACACCTTTTTCGGGATCCATGAGAAGGTTGGTAACTGCTTTTAATGCTACCGAGTGATTAGCAACTTCCTTTTCTTTTGTCCCCGAAAATCCTTCAGAAGAATAATGTATTTCTGAATTCTCCTGACCTATACGTTCTACAAGGCCTGAAGCCAGAACTTCTTCTGTGGGCATTTGAATTAGTTGGAATTTAAAGGAAGAACTTCCGGTGTTTATTACGAGTATGTTTTTCATATTCTGATTATTCTAAATCGTTTCATTAAGCATTTTTTCTGCTTTAATCATACCTACAAGGTTTTAAAAACCTTGTAGGACTTTCTGTTAAAAAAAATGATTAGTGGTGATTGAATTTCAAAAAAATATTTTATCCAAATAATATGTTTGTTTAATATTTTCAAAAATTTCACTCACTACTCACTACATTCCCTGTGCCTGGATAGCAGTAAGGATTACAGTGTTAAAAACATCATCTACGGTACAGCCGCGGCTAAGGTCATTTACCGGTTTGTTGAGGCCTTGTAGCATTGGCCCTATTGCGAGTGCGCCGGTTTCTCTTTGCACCGCTTTGTAGGTATTGTTCCCGGTATTAAGATCGGGGAAAATAAGCAGGTTTGCCTGTCCTGCTACTTCAGAATCTGGCATTTTGCTTTTCCCAACAGAAATATCCACGGCTGCGTCGTATTGAATTGGTCCTTCAATTTTAAGATCGGGACGTTTCTTTTTCACAATTTCGGTAGCCTGGCGCACGCGGTCTACATCGGCTCCTTTTCCGGAGGTTCCCGAGGAGTAGGAGAGCATGGCTATTTTCGGATCTATTCCAAAAGCAAAGCAACTTTCTGCGGAAGAAATAGTGATTTCCGCAAGCTCTTCAGCAGTAGGATTCGGATTAATTGCGCAGTCTCCGAAAACTGAAACCCTGTCTTCCAAACACATAAAAAACACCGAGGAAACAACGGATACTCCCGGTTTTGTTTTTATAAACTGCAGTGCGGGACGAATGGTATGCTGCGTTGTATGAGCCGCACCAGAAACCATTCCGTCTGCATGGCCTTTGTAAATCATCATCGTTCCGTAATAAGAAACATCAGTCATCCAGTCCCGGGCCATGTCCAGGTTCACTCCTTTATGTTTTCTGATTTCGTACAAGGTTTGTGCATAATCTTCAAATTCTTCAGATTTTACCGGATTTATAATTTTGATTTTTTCAGGATCAAGATTAAGCCCGAGTTTCATTATCTTTTGTTTAATAACCTCTTCATCGCCCAGCAAAGTGATGTCTACAATGTCTATGGCCATAAGTCTTCCGGCTGCAATTAAAATACGATCATCGGTACCTTCAGGTAAAACAATATGTTTTTTACTTTGCTGTGCCCGTTTAACAAGACCATACTGGAACATACGCGGCGTAATTCCATGAGGTTGGAAATTTATAAGACGTTCAACTAAAGGATCAAAAGAAACATAGCGTTCAAACGTACTAATGGTGGTTTCAATTTTCTGAATACTGTCTGCGTAAATATTAGATTTTATTGCACCAACTTTATTTGTGACATTAAAGGTGCCGTCTTCCACAGAAATTATCGGAACAATTTCAGAAAGACCTTCTATCAATTTAATAATGGAAGGCTCTGGGGTGAGTCCGCCCGTGAGGATAATTCCCGAAATACGTGGATAATTACTGGAAATATTGGCCTGTAAAGCTCCCAAAATGATATCTGCCCTGTCGCCGGGAGTGATCACCAGGCTTTCATTTCTAAGAGTGGTAAGATAATTTCGCAGCTGCATTGCTCCAACCCCGAAATTACCGGTTTGGTTGTTCAGGAATTCATGTCCGAATAAAATTTTTCCGTCTAAAGCTTTTACAATTTCCTTTAAGGTAGGATTGTTTAAAGTTTCTACCAGCGGAATTGCAAACACGTCGATTTCCTCCGGAAGAAATTCGCGCATATTTTTCTTAGCAGTTTCGAGGTTTTCCTCCAGGATTTTATTGCTCACCATTGCCAGTACATCTACATCCTTTTCTATAAAAGCATTGTAGGCCATCCTGAGACTGCCAAGATGCTCTTCCCAGCTTTTGTCTTTACCGCTGGTTATGATGATTACAGGTATACCAAGGTTTCTGGCAGTAATTACATTAACGTCAAATTCAAACACACTGCCTTCACCAGAAAAGTCGCTCCCTTCCACCAGCACAAAATCATATTCTTCTTCCAGTTTTTTATATTTACGGATAATCGTATCGATTATTTCTCCGGATTTCCCTTCATTTCTCTTCTGAATCAGCTCATTTCTTGTAAAAGCAAAGGCATCTTCATACGGCATCTGAAGATCAAAATAGGAGAGGATCGTGTCTATGTGATTATCTCTTTTTCCCTCTGGCACATCGTTAATAATTGGTCTGAAATATCCAACTTTTACGGTTTTTCCCAATAGGGTGCGCATTAATCCAAGGGAGATCATAGATTTTCCGCTGTGGGATTCTAATGTGGCAATGTATATTCCTTTATTCATGTTTGAATTTATTATGGCGCAAAATTAAGCTGATAAAAAGTAATGAAGCTGTCCTCACGGGTTAAATTCCTCTAAAAACTGATGAAGATCAGCATTTGGTTTTAATATACGGAAAAAGGAAGAGCATTAAAAAGCATAGAAAATTAGAGGAGGTCGAAAATTGCCAATTTTCGACAATGAGTTTTACCACGAATAATTTTTAAGTACTTAATTAGAAAGTTTCTCAGCGCATCCTGCTTCTTGTCTCCTTTTTCCTGATTCAGGTTTTTAAGGTGAGTTTCTAAAATGCCAATTATCGGCAATAAGTTTTACCACAAATCCACGAATAATTCTTAGCGCATCCTGCTTCTTGTCTCCTGTTTCCTGATTCAGTTTTTTAAGGTGAGTCTCTAAAATGGCAATTTTCGACCCTCAGTTTAAAATTACATTTAGCGAATTTGGGTTTCTAACTTCTTTCCGCACCAATATTAATTCTCGGTTCTAATTGCTATCTTTGCAGCCGCAAAATTTACTGCATCAAAATATAGCATATGAAAGCCGGAATTGTAGGATTACCTAATGTTGGAAAATCAACACTTTTTAACTGTTTGTCCAACGCCAAAGCGCAAAGTGCCAACTTTCCGTTTTGTACGATAGAACCAAATATTGGAGTCGTAAATGTTCCGGATTCCCGTTTGCAAAAATTGGAAGGCTTAGTTAATCCAGAGCGTGTACAACCGGCCACGGTCGAAATTGTGGATATTGCAGGCCTCGTTAAAGGTGCAAGTAAAGGAGAAGGTTTGGGAAACCAGTTTTTGGGAAACATTCGGGAAACCGATGCAATCCTTCACGTGCTAAGATGTTTTGAAAATGATAATATCGTGCATGTAGATGGTTCTATAGATCCTATAAGGGACAAGGAGACTATAGATATTGAACTTCAGCTAAAGGACCTGGAAACGGTGGAAAAGAAGCTGGAAAAAGTAAAAAGGGCAGCAAAAACAGGCAATAAAGAAGCCCAAAAAGAGGAAACTGCACTTTTAAAGCTGAAAGAAGGACTGGAAGCAGGAAAATCTGTTCGGGCTATTGATGTTACTGAAGATGAACATAAAGAATTTGTGAAGCCACTTCAGTTTATTACCGATAAGCCGGTAATGTATGTTTGTAATGTGGATGAAGGATCTGCAGTTGATGGAAATAAACATGTAGACAGGGTTAGAGAAGCTGTTAAAGATGAAAATGCGGAAGTTTTAGTACTCGCTGTTGGCACTGAAGCTGATATTACAGAACTTGATGATTTTGAAGAGCGACAAATGTTTCTTCAGGATATAGGGCTTGAAGAGCCGGGTTCTGCAAAACTAATCCGTGGCGCTTACAGTTTGTTGAATTTACAGACCTATTTTACTGCAGGAGAAAAGGAAGTACGTGCGTGGACGATTCCCGTAGGTTCTACCGCACCGCAAGCTGCCGGAGTGATCCATACCGATTTTGAAAAAGGATTTATCCGTGCCGAAGTAATCTCTTACGGGGATTTTGAAAATTACGGAAGCGAAGCAAAAGTAAAGGAAGCCGGAAAAATGAGGGTAGAAGGGAAGGAGTACATTGTTAAGGACGGTGATGTGATGCATTTTAGGTTTAACGTGTAGATACGCCCGTGACCGGCAATGGTAGATACGCCCGATCGGGCGTATCTACCATTGTGAAATCTTTGTTAATTACTTTGTGCTGCTACTATTTTAACTTTTTAAGGTAAACCTTATATTAGCTGCAAACTCCATGCACTGTTTATGAGCGATGAAACAAAGTATACCGAGGATAATATCCGGTCTTTAGACTGGAAAGAGCACATTAGGATGCGTCCCGGGATGTATATAGGGAAATTAGGTGATGGATCCAGTGCAGACGATGGTATTTATATTCTTCTTAAAGAGGTACTCGATAACTCGATAGATGAGTTTGTAATGGGTTCCGGGAAAACTATTGAAATTTCTGTACAAAACCAGCGCGTGATTGTTCGTGATTACGGCCGTGGAATTCCACTGGGGAAAGTTGTAGATGTAGTTTCCAAAATGAACACCGGCGGGAAATACGATACCCGCGCTTTTAAAAAGTCCGTTGGTCTTAACGGAGTTGGTACCAAGGCTGTAAATGCACTTTCTTCTTATTTTAGGGTGGAATCAAGCCGTGATGGCAAATCTGCTTCAGCGGAATTTGAACAGGGAAATTTGCAGGATGAGGAAATTCTGGATGAGACTTCACGGAGGAGAGGGACCAAGGTGACTTTTATCCCTGATGAAGTGATTTTTAAGAATTACAAATTCCGTAATGAGTATATCGAGAAGATGCTCAAAAATTACGTCTACCTCAATCCGGGCCTGACCATTGTTTACAACGGAGAAAAATTCTATTCAGAAAACGGATTAAAAGATCTTTTAGGTGATAGTATAAACGAAGACGATCAACTTTATCCTATTGTTCATCTAAGAGGAAACGACATTGAAGTGGCCATAACCCACAGCAAGTCCCAGTATAGCGAAGAATACCATTCTTTTGTAAATGGACAAAATACTTCGCAGGGAGGAACACACCTTTTGGCCTTCAGGGAAGCAATAGTCAAAACCGTTAGAGAATTCTACGGAAAAAACTACGATGCCAGCGATATCCGGAAATCTGTCGTTGCGGCAATCAGCATAAAGGTAATGGAGCCCGTTTTTGAGAGTCAGACGAAAACCAAGCTCGGTTCTACAGATATGGGGGGAGACCTTCCTACGGTAAGGACTTATATAAACGACTTTGTAAAAACAAATCTTGATAATTACCTGCATAAAAACACTGAAACCGCAGAACAGCTTCAGCGAAAAATCCTTCAGGCAGAAAGAGAGCGTAAGGATTTATCGGGTATCAGGAAACTGGCTAAGGATCGGGCGAAAAAGGCTAGTCTTCATAATAAAAAATTGAGGGATTGTCGTATTCATCTGGGCGATAGTAAAAAGGAGCGGTACCTGGAAAGCACACTGTTTATTACCGAGGGAGATTCGGCAAGTGGATCTATTACAAAATCCAGGGACGTGAACACCCAGGCGGTTTTCAGCTTAAAAGGAAAACCTTTAAACAGCTATGGGCTGAGCAAAAAAATTGTTTACGAGAACGAAGAATTTAATCTTTTGCAGGCGGCTTTAAACATAGAGGAATCTATGGAAGACCTGCGTTACAATAATATCGTGATTGCCACAGATGCCGATGTAGATGGGATGCACATCCGGTTATTGCTGATCACGTTTTTTTTACAGTTCTTTCCGGAATTAATTAAGGAGAATCATTTGTATATCTTACAAACTCCGTTATTCCGGGTTCGGAATAAAAAGGAAACTATTTATTGTTATAGTGAAATGGAGCGCAAGCAGGCACTCGAAAAATTGCCTGGAAAAACAGAGATTACAAGGTTTAAAGGTTTGGGGGAGATTTCTCCAGATGAATTTGTTCATTTTATTGGTGATAATATCCGTTTGGATCCGGTAATGCTCGATAAAGACAAATCCATTGAAGAAATGCTGAGTTTCTATATGGGCAAAAACACCCCGGACAGGCAGGAATTTATTATTGATAACCTTAAGGTTGAACTTGATCTTATTGAGGAGCTGGGGATATGAGGTTTACCAATAAAAACGAAGTAAAAATTATTCCTTCTATTTATATAGTTTTGGTCGCCGTTTTTGTAACCAATATTTTTGTAAATATAGAATTGATGAGCAATGAGGAGCCAATTGGCTTTAGTCATTATTTGCCAAATATCGTCACTATTTTAATCGCGTTTTACGTCCATAGAATAGGACAGACTTTTGATTTTGATAGTGACGGGGAGACGCTGAATTTTAAAAATAACGGTGTATTCTTTTCAAAATTTATGGAATATCGTGTGAAAAAAGCAGAATTTCCGAAGAGAAAACTCGGGAAGTTCAGGTTTAACGATTACGGAATTTATTCTTCATTAACAATATTCATCAAGTCCAGAAGAAGATCAGGATTTAAAAAATATACATTTAATACTACGTTTTTATCCCGAAAAAAGAAGAAAGGAATGATTGTCTCCCTTCAGAAAGTATTAGAGTACAACGCGAATAAAGCAACCGCCTAATGGAAGAAAACCAAGAAGGAGCTCAGGAAGAACATTTTGACCAACCCAAAGAAGAGCTTATTCGGGTAACCGGAATGTACAAAGACTGGTTCCTGGATTATGCTTCATATGTTATCTTAGAAAGGGCTGTACCTGCAATAGAGGATGGCTTTAAGCCGGTACAGCGCAGGATTATGCACTCCATGAAAGACCTGGACGATGGCCGCTACAATAAAGTTGCGAATATCGTGGGGCATACCATGCAGTACCATCCACACGGGGATGCCAGTATTGGAGATGCCATGGTGCAAATTGGTCAGAAAGACATTCTTATCGACACCCAGGGAAACTGGGGGAACATCTTAACAGGAGATCGTGCGGCGGCACCAAGGTATATTGAAGCACGACTTTCAAAATTTGCGCTGGAAGTGCTGTTTAATCCGAAGCTTACAGAATGGCAATTATCGTATGACGGGCGTAAAAAGGAACCGGTAAATCTTCCGGTGAAATTCCCTATGCTGCTCGCCCAGGGCGCCGAAGGTATTGCTGTGGGGTTAAGTACCAGAGTTCTACCACATAACTTTATAGAAATTATAGATGCTTCAATTAAGCATTTGCAGGGAAAACGATTTAAAATTTTTCCTGATTTTCCTACAGGAGGAGAAGCAGATATTACAGATTATAACGACGGATTGCGTGGCGGGAGAGTACGGGTGCGCGCAAAAATTACGCAATATGACAAAAATACGCTTGCGATAACAGAAATTCCCTATGGCACCAATACCACGTCTTTAATAGATTCCATTTTAAAGGCTAACGACAAAGGGAAAATAAAGATAAAACGGATTGAAGATAACACCGCTGCAGAAGTAGAAATCCTTATTCATCTTCCTCCTAATATTTCTCCAGATAAAACTATAGATGCTTTATTTGCCTTTACCCAGTGTGAAAATTCCATTTCACCGTTGGGATGTGTAATTATCGATAACAAACCTATCTTTCTTGGGGTTTCTGAAATTTTACGCCGGTCTACAGACCATACGCTGCATTTGCTTAAACGCGAACTGGAGATCAACCTGGAGGAACTGGAGGAGCAGTGGCATTTTGCTTCTTTGGAAAGAATTTTTATTGAGAACAGGATTTACCGCGATATTGAAGAGCAGGAAACCTGGGAAGGAGTTATAAAAGCAATAGATGAGGGGCTAAAACCACATATCCAACATCTTAAACGCAAAGTAACCGAAGAGGATATTGTTAGGCTTACAGAAATCAGGATTAAGAGAATATCCAAATTTGATATTGATAAAGCCCAACAGAAAATTGATGCCCTGGAAGACCAGATCGCTAATGTGAAACATCATTTGGACAATCTGGTAGATTATGCTGTAGCGTATTTTAAGAAACTGAAAAAAGACTACGGAACAGGAAAAGAACGCAAAACCGAACTCAGGATATTTGAAGATATTGAAGCTACAAAGGTTGTCATAAGAAATACAAAGCTCTATGTAAACCGGAAAGAAGGTTTTATTGGAACTGCTTTAAAGAAGGATGAGTATGTGACGGAATGTTCTGACATTGACAACGTCATCTGTTTTACGGCAGATGGCAAAATGATGGTCACTAAGGTGGATACCAAAACATTTATAGGTAAAGACATTATCCATGTTGCTATTTTTAAGAAGAAGGATAAACGTACTATTTATAATATGGTTTATCGCGATGGTAAAGGCGGTAGCACTTATGTAAAGCGGTTTGCTGTAACATCGGTAACGAGAGACCGGGAATACGATCTGACCCAGGGAAAAAAGGATTCAAAAGTGTTGTATTTCTCTTCTAACCCCAATGGGGAGGCAGAGGTTATTACTGTTTTCCTGCGACAGGTAGGAAGCATTCGTAAAGTAAAATTTGATGTTGATTTTGCAGATATTCTGATAAAGGGAAGAAATGTAAAAGGAAATATTGTTACAAAATATTCTGTAAAAAGAATTGAATTAAAAGAAGAAGGAGTTTCTACATTAAAGCCCCGAAGGATCTGGTTTGACGATACCGTAAACAGGCTAAATGTAGATGGGAGAGGAGAATTGCTTGGCGAGTTCAAAGGAGAAGACCGGCTTTTGATCATCACCCAGGACGGTATTGCCAAAACAGTAATTCCAGAGCTTACCAATCGTTTTGATGACGAAATGGTGGTACTTGAAAAATGGTCGCCAAAAAAACCGATTTCAGCGATTTACTGGGAGTCTGAAAAAGAGCGCTATTATGTAAAGCGATTCCTGATAGAAAACCCGGATAAGGAAGAAAAGTTTATAAGCGATCATGAAAAATCTTATCTTGAAGTAATTTCTACAGATTATTTTCCTGTAGCAGACATAATTTACGGAAAACAAAGAGGAAAAGATCAGCGGCCAAATGAGGAGCTTAATATTGCAGAATTTATTTCGGTTAAAGGAATTAAAGCCCTTGGAAACCAATTGACCACAGAGAAGGTGAAACAAATAAACATGCTCGACCCACTTCCCTTCGAGGAGGAAGAAGAAACTCCTGCGGAAGATATGGATGTTGTAGATGATGAAACTGTTGCGGATGGCAGAAAAGGTCCGGAAAAAGCAAAAGATAAAGACAGCGATTCTTTATCTTCACAAAGTCAAACAAAGTTATTTGATGAATAATGGCTGGGTTACTAAAAGAGTTTAAGGAGTTTGCCGTAAAAGGCAACATGATAGACATGGCGGTAGGTATTATTATTGGTACCGCCTTTAACCGCGTTGTGGATGCCCTGGTAAAACAGGTGGTTATGCCGCCGTTGAGTATCCTTACAGGAGGTATAAATTATACTGATAAAAAGATTGTCTTAAAGGAAGGAATTGCTGCGGCAGACGGTAGTGTTGCTGTAGAAGAAGTTGCCATTGGATATGGAATGTTGGTACAGGCTTTAATAGATTTTCTTATTATAGGCTTCACCATATTTGTAGTAGTAAAATTTATTAACCGTTTCAAGAAAAAAGCAGAAGACCCTAAAGATAAAACTGTGGTCACTCCCAAGGATATAGAATTACTTTCCAATCTAAATGATTTAATGGAGGAGCAGAATAAAATGCTGCGGGAAAGAGGGGGCATTTAAAAGGTCATTTCACTTTTTTGACAGAACCGCGCTCTCTCCTGGTTTCCCCTACAACACCATATTCAAACGTATACCCGTTTTTGCTGGTGGTGAGTATTTTCATATGGATCGGTTTTCTTTCCGCCATATTCTCCGGGTTAAGGTTTTTCAGGATGAATTCACAATCATTTATCCATCGTACAGAAGAAGTATCTGCTTTTCCCTGGAACTTATCTATTTCTACGGAATCATTTCTAATAAACCGGGAAGTAATGATTTCACCATTGAGGTAGGTTTCAAATTCAAAAGTACCCGTTTTGTAATCCTCACAATTTCTTTCCGGCTGAAAGCAGGCTGTCATTAAAAAGCTGAATGTTAAAATCAGAAGTAGTTTCCGCATGCTGCAAAGTAAATTCTTTTTGCAGGAATATTCAATTTTCAAAGGCGTCAAATGTTCCATCCTCGTAGAAAATCACAATTTTTTTTATTGCTTTTGATGAGCCGGTTCTTCTCTGTTGCTCAGTGTCGAAAATTGGCATTTTTGAAGGATGATCCTTTTGGGTTCTTTCCGTCTCTGTTTTCTGCCTTATTTCTTCGGAAGGAGGTAAGCTTGCAGTTTCATCTTCTTTAGGGAAATTTCCTTTTCCATTTAACAGCCAATAAAGTTCCACTTCGGGAAACGTCTTTACAATCTTCATAACAAAATCCAGGCTGGGCTTATTTCTGCCAGACAGAATATGAGAAATAGAAGAGCGGCCAACTTCAATTTTATCTGCAAAAGAAGCGGCAGAAAGATCGTAGAACTTAATGATTTTATTAAGCCTTAATGCAAATTTTTCTGTGTTTACCATTGTGAAACCATTCTACTTTAATCGGAGTTTACAAATGTAAAACATATAATGCAACTGTACAAGTTACAAATGTAAATGAACTTTTTGTATTACAACTAAAGCTTCAATCTAAGTATATAAACACCTTAATAATGAATAATTTAGATACGATTTTTAACTACATAGGATTTTTTCCAACAGATGATGTCTGAAGTGTTATTCTATTGTTTACAAATGTAACAAGTTTAAAGCAGAGTTGATGTTTACAATTGTAAAATCTATAATTTTTACTTTTGTGAGCATGAAAAATTACCCATTACATTTACAAAAGATAATGCAGGGCTATACTGCGTTAAAGAACCAGAAGATTTCCGGCAGGTATTTAAATCTGGATCATATTACACCAGAGCTGGAAAAATTAACTGATCACTTTACAATTGAGAAAATAGGAGAATCGGCTTTGGGAGAATCCATTTCTGTAATAAAAACCGGAAATGGAAAAATTCGAATATTAGCCTGGTCCCAAATGCACGGAAATGAATCTACGACCACTAAAGCTGTGTTTGATCTCTTAAATGCCTTTAAGCAGAAAAAAGATTTCCCTGTTGTGGAGAAGATTCTTCAAAACTGTGAAATTTGGATCATCTCCATTTTAAATCCCGATGGTGCCCGGTCTTATACCCGTGTTAATGCCAATAATGTGGATTTAAATCGGGACGCACAGCATCTTCAGGAGGTAGAGAGCCGAATCTTACGGAAGCAGTTCGATCGTTTTTCTCCGCACTTTTGCCTGAACCTTCATGATCAGAGAACTATTTTCACTGCCGGCGACCAGCCAAAACCGGCCACGTTGTCTTTTCTTACGCCTTCTATGGACGAGGAACGGAAAATTACTGCCAGCCGTAAGATAAGTATGCAGGTAATTTCAGCAATTGTCCGAGATCTTGAGAAGGAGTTGCCGGGGCAGATAGGGCGTTACGACGATGCCTTCAACTTAAATTGTACAGGAGATACTTTTCAAAGTGAGGAGGTACCCACTATTTTATTTGAAGCCGGTCATTATCAAGATGATTATATGCGTGAGGTTACCAGGAAATATGTTTTTGCAGCTTTAATTTCGGCTTTGCACGCTATAGCTACCGGAAATTATAACGCTGTTGATTTCAAGAAATATGAGAAAATTCCTGAGAACCAGAAATTATATAATGATGTTGTATTAAGAAACTGTACGGTAAATCGTAAAAAAGTAGATGTTTCAATTCAATTTAAGGAAAGGCTGGAGCATAATAAGATTAACTTCGATCTAAATATTGAAAGAATTCAGCCTAATGTAAGAACTTTCGGTTTGAGAGAAGTGGATTGTAAAGGAAATGAGCTGGCCTTAAAAGGGGAGAACGGAGTGGGCGAAAACGTTTTAGTTGAGGAGATATTCTTAAATGAAAAGAAATTAGACCTTAAACCTTAAGAATTCTTCAATTGTTTATCAATAATTCAATGATTTTGTATTATTTTTGAATTTCATATAAATAGAAGTTTAGAGAAAATGGCCAAGTTTAAATTAGACGAAACAGATCATCAAATTCTCGATATGCTCATTGAGAATACGAGAACTCCTTTTACCGATGTTGCAAAGAAGCTGTTAATATCGGCCGGGACAGTACATGTGAGGGTTAAAAAAATGGAGGAAGCAGGGATAATTATTGGATCTTCCCTTACTCTGGATTATAAAAAATTAGGGTATGCTTTTATCGCTTATGTAGGGGTATTCTTGAAGAATACCTCACAAACAAAATTTGTTTTGGAGCGTATTAATGAAATTCCATTTATTACTGTTGCTCATGTGACAACCGGAAAATTTAATGTATTTTGTAAAATCAGGGCTAGGAATACCCAGCACGCCAAAGATATTATCTTTCAGTTAGATGATATTGAAGGAGTGTACAGAACAGAAACTATGATTTCTATGGAGGAGAGCATAAACGACAAGAAACGTTTGATGCATTCGATTTTCCAAGAAATGTAAGGTGTCCTAAACTTTTTATAAAAACCCTTTAGGCTACCTTGTTTAAAGGGTTTTTTAATAAATTTAAGTCAAACCAACTATAATTATGCACAGAGAACCAAAATTAGAAAGATTTAATGAAAGTGTACTTGCGAAATACCAGGTATACAACAGCATTTTTCTAACCTTACCTTTTAATGACATCAGTAAAACCGGGGCTCTACTGCCCTTGTTTCAGGATATTTGCGAAGAAGGTTTTAAAAAGAACAGAAATCCTTCAGAAATAGTCGAGAGTTTCTTTAAGAAATACCACGAAAATCCTTCTGAAGAAGAAAAGAATAATCTCCTATTCCGGTTTATTCAATTTATAGAGCGACAGGTAGTATTGTTTGATGCTATTGAAGATGCTTCTTTCCCTATTGTAATTAATATGGATGGACGCGGAACTCTTAGAAATGTAAAAGAAGAGGCGGAGGCGAAGAACAAAACAGCAGAGCTTCGTGACTATCTAAAAAGATTTAAAGTTCGACCTACTTTAACGGCGCACCCTACGCAATTTTATCCGGGAGCTGTATTGGGAATTATTACAGATTTGGATAGAGCTATACAGCAAAACGATGTAATTGGTATAAAAAAATTACTTGCTCAATTAGGTAAAACACCATTTTTTAAAAAAGAAAAACCGACTCCTTATGATGAGGCAGTAAGTCTTATCTGGTATTTCGAAAATGTCTTTTATCAAAGCGCCAGTAAAATTTACAATTATATTCAGCAGAATATCTTTGAAGGCGAGGATGTTGGAAACCAGGTAATAAATCTTGGCTTCTGGCCGGGAGGTGACCGTGATGGAAACCCTTACGTAACCACTGAAATTACGCTGAAGGTAGCGAGAAGATTAAGGAGCACAATACTTCTTAATTACTACAGAGATGTACGAAAATTAAAGCGAAGAGTCACTTTTGAGGAAGTAGACCAGATAATGTCTGATCTGGAGTCTGCACTATACAGAAGCGCGGTGTCCAGAGAGGAAGACCTTAAACTATCTATTGAAGATTTTAAGGATAAATTACAGAAGATCAAAGAGATTATAATTGAAAGACATAACTCTCTGTTTTTAGATGAGGTGGACGATCTCTTAAATAAAATTAAGCTTTTCGGTTTTCATTTTGCTACACTGGATATAAGGCAGGATGCTACTGTACATGAAGAGGTAGTGAATGAAATTATTAGGGTCACCAATGCAAAGGGTGAGGGTATTTTTCCTGAAAATTTTAATGAACTTTCAGATAACGAACAGATCGATATTCTTAAAAATGTTAAGGGTAAACTCGATCCTGAAGATTTTGAAGAGGGCATCACAAAATCAACAATATCGTCCGTTTATGCAATGCAGGAGATTCAGGAGAAGAATGGAGAAAATGGAGCTAACCGCTACATTATAAGTAATTGCGGATCTGTACAGGGAGTACTTACTCCTTTTGCTTTTCTTAAAGCATGCGGCTGGGAGAAGCCAACTGTGGATGTTATACCATTGTTCGAGACCGTTCCAGATCTTCAATCTGCTCATAAAACGATGGAAGTTCTTTATAAGGACCCTGTTTATAGTGAGCATTTGCAACGTCGTGATAATAAGCAAACTATAATGTTAGGCTTTAGTGACGGGACAAAAGATGGGGGTTACCTTATGGCTAACTGGAGTATTTACAAAGCTAAAGAAATGATCACCAAGGTTTCCAGGGAATACGGAATTAAAGTGATTTTCTTTGATGGTAGAGGTGGTCCACCAGCCAGAGGAGGAGGAAAAACGCATCAGTTCTACGCTTCGCTTGGATCTGGAATTGAAAATGAAGAAATTCAGTTAACCGTTCAGGGGCAAACGATCAGTTCAAACTTTGGAACAAAAGATTCCTGCAGGTACAACCTTGAGCAATTGCTGAGTTCCGGGGTATCTAATGAGATCTTCAGTAAAGGAAGCAATACCCTTTCTGATGAAGACCGGGAAACGATGAACAGCCTGGCAGAAATAAGTTATAATACTTACACCAATTTTAAGCAGCACGAAAAATTTATTCCTTATCTGGAAAAAATGAGTACGCTTAAATATTACGCCAAAACAAATATTGGGAGCCGCCCTTCAAAAAGAAATAAATCTGCGCAGCTTAATTTGAAGGATCTGCGTGCCATTCCTTTTGTGGGGAGTTGGAGTCAATTAAAACAGAATGTACCTGGATTTTTTGGAGTGGGTACTGCAATAGAGAATTATGAAAAAGAAGGAAACCTGGACAAAGTAATCCAGCTTTACAATAATTCCATCTTTTTCAAAACCCTGCTGGAAAACAGCATGATGAGCCTTACGAAGTCTTTCTTTGAATTGACTTCTTACATGCAGGACGATAAAGAGTTTGGGGACTTTTGGAAACTTATTCATGCCGAGTTTGAACGTAGCAAAGCAATGATCCTGAAGGTTACCGGATATCAGAAGCTTATGGAGAATGAGCCGGCAGGTCGTGCTTCAATTGAAGCCAGGGAAAAGATCGTGCTGCCGTTACTTACTATCCAACAACATGCTCTTAGAAAAGTGCAGGAGTTGCAGGACAGTGAAGAGAAAGCTGCATTACTGGAGACTTACGAAAAAATGGTTACCCGTTCGTTGTATGGAAACATTAATGCGAGTAGAAATTCGGCATAATGGAGGTGCATGAATTGTCATCTTCCGAATATCCTGAATTTTATCAGACCTATATAAGCAACATCCCCAAAGAAGCATCTTTGGGGATGCTATTTAGGAGCAATATTGAAGATTTAAAAGAGATTACCAGTACGATTTCTCCCGATAAGTTGTCATTCAGATATGCGCAGGAAAAGTGGAGTATAGCTGAAGTGCTTCAGCATCTCATAGATGTAGAGCGGATTTTTCAGTATAGAGCATTATGCATTTCAAGAGGAGAACAAACTTCCCTTCCGGGATTTGATCATGATGACTACGTTGTCCAGTCTGAAGCAGGAAACAGAAGCCTCGACAGCCTTCAGGAAGAAGCAGAAACCGTAAGAAGCTCGGGTATAGTACTGTATAACGGTTTGTCTGAAGCTATGCTTCAACGTAAAGGAATTTTAAATGGTGGTCCGGCAAGTGTCCGGGCGATTGGTTTTATAATTGTTGGACACACTCAACATCATATAAAGATCCTGCAGAAAAAATATTTATAATGCTGAAATCTTTAAAGACATTCTGGAAGCTTCTAAAAGATGCTTACGCAAACTGGAACAGGAACGAGCCGTATGCACGCGCTGCTACGATAGCATATTATGCCCTGTTCTCTTTGCCGTCTTTAATTATAATTGTTGTTACAGTAGTTGGGTATTTCTTCGGAAGAAAATTTGTACAAGGGAAAATTACCGAGGAAATAGGTTCTTTTATAGGAGAGGATTCGGCAGAGGCTATTGAGAATATGGTTTCTAATGCAGCTTTAACAGAAGGCTCGACCCTTGCAATAGTTTTTGGTATTGGGGTTCTTCTTTTTGGTGCTACGGGAATGTTTTTTCAGCTGAAAATGGCTATGAACAACATCTGGAATGTTGCAGCTAAAAAGGCAAATTTCGTCAAATTATTACTGGACCGGGCTATTTCCCTTGGAATGATTTTAGTCATTGGACTTTTAATGCTGGTATCGCTTGTCATTTCGGCACTTCTAAGTATTGTAAAAGATCAAATTCACCTATATCTGCCTAATATTACCGGCTTTATGGTGGGAGCAGCAAATTTTTGTATATCGTTTTTATTTATAACTTTTCTTTTTGCGGCTATTTTTAAACTTTTACCAGATATACATATAAAATGGAGAACCACCCTTTATGGTGCAGCTTTAACTGCAACTCTTTTTATTATTGGAGAGTTTTTAATAGGTTTTTACTTTGGGCAAAGCAACCCTGCTTCTGTTTATGGTGGGGCATCTTCTGTGGTACTTATTCTTTTATGGGTGTACTATACCTGTTTAATTTTATTTTTTGGAGTTGAATTCACGGTACAATATGCCCTTCATAAGAAAGAAAGGGTAGAACCGAATAGGTTTGGTGAGCCTGCTATTTATCAGGAAATGGAGAAACTGGAAGCAAAACGTCTTCAGCTTAAAGAAGAGAAGACAATTATTGATACGTTAAAGTCCAACCTGGACTATGAGAGAGAACAGGCAAAAAATGCAGACGAGAATAAGAAAGCTTAATAAAGGTTTAACGATCATGCCATGAGTTTTATAAGGACCTTAATATAAACTTCCATAGCCTGTTGTTATCTTTGGAGTAAATCAAAAATGAAGAAGAATTATGAAAAAGAGAATAGCAATTTTAGCAACAAACGGATACGAAAAAAGTGAGCTTGAATCTCCACTGGAAGCAATGAAAAAAGAAGGTTTTCAGGTGGATATTGTAAGCCTTGAAAAAGGAAAAATTAAAGGCTGGGAAAAAGGAAACTGGTCTGGTGAAATTGAAGTAAATTATAAGGTGGACGAAGTTTCTGCTAAAGATTATAACGCACTTGTTTTACCGGGAGGAGTCATAAATCCTGATAAATTAAGAAGAAGTGAAGATGTGCTTGTTTTTGTTAGGGACTTTTTTAAACAAAGCAAACCAGTAGCAGCAATTTGCCATGCGCCATGGACACTTATTAGTGCCGAAGTGGTGGAAGGCAGAACGATGACTTCTTTCCATTCTATCAAAAAAGACCTTGAAAATGCAGGAGCACTTTGGGTAGATAAGGAAGTAGTGGTAGATGAAGCTCTTGTTACCAGTAGAAATCCTGATGATTTACCTGCATTTAATGCAAAAGTAATCGAGGAAATTAAAGAAGGTAAGCATGATTTACAACATGCCTAGTCACTTGAAGTTATAGAGCATAAAAAAAGGAACGTGTGAGCGTTCCTTTTTTTATTTCAATAATGTTATTTTTCGTCATCGTCATCATCTTCAATGGCTTCATCGTCTCCCTTTTCAGGAATTTCTACAATAGGTTCGTTAAAGTCTGAATCATCATAATCATCTTCATCAAAACTGGCCATAGTATTTTCCAGTCTTGTACTTACTTTTACCAGGTAAATAGTATCCTCTGTCCTTACTTCAACAGCATCTACAGTTTCATTTTTGGCGTTTTTAAAAGAAATTACCTGATTGTCATCATAGCCGTCAGGATATCTCTCCACTAACAGGCCTAGAATTTCCGGGGTTAATTTTTTGTAGTCTACGATTATCCTCTTCATAGGTAGAACGGTTTAAACAATTTTTTTGTGGTTACTGAGTTGGTCTTTTAATTTTAAATGTAATATTTTAAATATAAAAATCAAGCTTTTTGATAAAATTCAAAAGCTTGATATATTATGTCATTAGGAACAAGGCAATCTATTTCGGGTTCACCAATATTTTTCAAAAGAACGAAATTAACATTGCCTCGCTCGTTCTTCTTGTCGAACTTCATTAGATCTATAATACTGGCGATCTCTTTCTGATTTACTTCAATTTTGCCGTAAATATCAAAAATTTTAGAAGAAATCTGTACTAATTTTTCTTCAGGAAAATCTTTTAACTTTTGAGAAATAAAAGTTGCGAGAACCATGCCTGCGGCAACGGCTTCTCCATGAAGAAGCGTTATTCTGGAATCGTTGGTTAGAAAATAGGATTCAATGGCATGTCCCAATGTATGGCCAAAATTAAGGGTTTTCCGAATGTTCTTCTCGTAAGGATCTTTTGTGACAACTTCAGACTTGATATCTACAGACTCTTTTATTATTCCGTCCAGATCCTGAAGGTCGAGATTTGCCAAATTTGACACCTTTTCCCAATATGACTCGCTTTTTATAAGTCCGTGCTTTAAAATTTCTGCCAGTCCGCTTCTTAACTCATTCTTTGGAAGGGTGTCAAGATAATTACTATCAATAATTACCATTTCCGGGTGATTAATAACACCTATCTGATTTTTGAGGTTTCCCAGGTCAACTCCCGTTTTTCCTCCAACCGATGCGTCTACCATAGATAAAAGACTGGTAGGTATATTAATGTATGCTATCCCTCTTTTAAAAGTAGAGGCTACAAAGCCTCCAAGATCTGTCACCACTCCGCCACCTACGTTTATCAGCAGGCTTTTCCTATCAGCACCTAATTCCGAAAGGGCATTCCATACCCCGCTACAGGTCTCCAGGTTTTTGTTTTCTTCACCTGCCGGAATTTCTATGATCTCAAAATCTGAAGCTTCATTTAATCTAGACAGGAACTTTGATAAGCAAAGTTGATGGGTGTTTTCATCTACCAGAACAAAAACTTTGGAAGGCTTATTGCTGTTCAGGTAATTATCAACTTGATTGTAAGCCTCTGTACTGTAATAAACATTTCCTCTTTTTGCCGGATTTGCCATAGTTTATGCTGTTTTTACCGGTTTCGAAAATAAGGAGAATTATTATTTAATGAAATCAATCTTCAATATTTATATTTGCTCAATAACAGGTACCCTATGATAAGAAAAAAGATATTTAACAACACAGCAACCGCTTTTAAGCTAAAGTCTGATTTGGAACTGGATCGTGCTATATTTTTATTTAGTATGATGAACAGACAGAGACTGGTAAAAGCGGGTACTTTTCTAACCAAATTTTCTCTAAAGCTTCACCTTCCGGTGGAGGGAATGATCAAAAAAACCATTTTTGAACAATTTTGCGGGGGTATCCATAAGGAAGATTGCAAAGAGGTAATTACAGAAATGCATGAGGAGAAATTACATAGTATCCTCGATTATTCAGTTGAAGGTAAGGAGACTGAAGAACAATTTGATGCAGCCCTGGAGAAAAAATTGTCGTTGATTAAGTTTGCCGACAAAAAGGCAGAACTACCTTTTTCAGTCTTTAAACCTACAGGAATTGGTCGTTTTGCAATTTGGGAAAAGGTAACCGAAAAGGTGAGCCTTAATGAAGCA
>NZ_JAVRHP010000052.1:0-24950 GCF_031846505.1 Autumnicola edwardsiae | reverse complement strand
TCGAATACCTTGTTACGCGTTATGCGCTTGTTCTTCAATAGGAGGCATTTTAAATTTATTCTTGAGAGCTCGTAGTAGCAAGTATTTATCCTTACGGGCAAACTAACGAGTAATCGTATTCATTTATTTTACTATTATTGGATTCTACGCGAACTCCATAACTTTGTAAGAGGATAGAATCCCTTTCCACTTATCCAAAATTATTACATTTTGAATATTTGCTCTCTCAAAATTAACTGGCGGAAATAATCATTCCCTCTGTTACATTCTCCAATACTTTCGCTCTATTGAACCAATGTTCAACTTAATTGTTCTTAGAAACATTACGCGCAGAATACCATTACCACCAGGATTAACTGGTATAGGATCTGCAGCGATCAAATCATAAAAGAAGGCTATTTTCCTACTCCTTAGTGGACCAAATTTTCCGAACTTCACCAATTAAATTTCCGATTAAAATTCCAGGGGCTAACCTCTAATTTTAAAATCCGATACGGTTCAGAGGTGGGTTATAAATTTAAATTCGAATACAAAATAATTTCAACTTATTTCTCATTGATAATTCCCAGTACTTTTAAATCATAATTTTTATAAGTTGTATACCGACCATTAAGCCACAGTACACCTTCATATTTATCATTTGACACAACTATAGGTCTGATGTTATCCTCCGCAGAATTTTTGGTTATAGGGATCCAGTTCCAACTAGCTCCCCCATCAGCAGTTGTTCCACGAAAGATTTCATGATTTTTTCCACCACCAATAAAAGAGTTTCCTGTTTCTGGATTCACATTAGTCGATATATAAACAACATTTGGATCGTCTGGATGCAAGGTTATAAGTCCTGTATACTCATTTTCTCCAGCATAAAGGCGGGTGCCGGCATAGGCAATTTCATATTCATTCCATCGTTCTCCATCCCAACGCGCGTAGTGGTAGCGATTGTCAAAACCACCATCTTCTGTATTGGCGGTTTCTCCCAATGAAATAGGGTCTTGTGTAACTGAAAAAGCAATATAAGGGTTATCATCTTTATCTAGCTCGATATCACTGGTCCAGGCCACTTTATCACGTGTATCTGAGTTTCCGTCAAAAACGGGAGTAAAGTCTTGAGGTTTAAGATCAGTCTTCTCATTATTGCTTAATCGGCTTAAGTGACTACCATCCGATTTTTTTACATAGCCATCTTGGATATACCCATGGTAGATGCTATTGTTATAATGCCGGGGATGCTCTTCTGTTGTTATAAAATGAATACGGTCCTTGTTATTGGAAGCATATCTTAGGTAAGGCCGGCCTCTAAAAGCAAAAAGCTGCCCTCCGTAATTCCAACTATTCCCATCATCATTGGAAGTCATATAATTAGGATTATTCCTAATGCCCCGATGAAAGTTATAGGTTTTTCCTGTGTTTGCTAGTCGATAAACATTAGAGTAACTAGTATTTCCGCCTGTTTCGGCTATTCTTTCCGGCTCCCATTGACTCATGTCTCCTGGATTGGCCGATATTCGGTATCTCATTTTTGGTTCATCGCCATGTCCGGCGTAAACTGTTAGATATTTTCCATCAGGCCGTAAAAGAAGCACTCCCGCATTGTGGTCGTCAGTCTCGAATGATTCCCCATTCATTACTACCACCTGCCGTTCTCCTGTTTCTATATTATAACTGGAGACAGTAATTTCTCCATTTGATGTCACCCCTGAAAACAGAATTTGATCACCGTCTATAATTGCTCTCTCATCTTGGAACCAACACCACCCTGAATCATAACTTAAAACCCGAATTTTATTATCTGATGTTGTTGTAGCAGTAGAAGACTTAGATCTGCATCCCATCACAGACAATATAACAGAAATTAATAAAAGAATATTAATAAAATTTAGTTTTTTCATGGTTTCCTAATTGTTTTGAATCGACTTATCTTCAGAGTCTAATTTATAAAATAATTGTGCGGATTTAGGTACTGCTAAGGTTTAACTTCTTTTGACCTAAAATTTCCAGCGCTTTACCTAAAGGCAAAAACTAACTACGTAAAGGAACTGTTATCGAGACCAAAAAGGTTCTATTTATTTTAATTGAAGAACCGATTATACCATCCCTCTATGAACATCCTTCACAATTTATCCTAAAATTCTTTTTTAAGGAAGTTGCCATTCAGAATTCTCCTTTGTGTTTCTTCTCCTATTGACGTGTGGATAAGAAATATTGCCGCATGCTGTAAAAAGAAAAAGCCTTGGATGGGAATTGATAAGGTTTAATTCTTCAAGGCTTTGGTAATATTTCTTTTAAATATACCGGTTTACCTCCTCTACGTTTGCTTTCATCAGCAGCTTCCATAAAAGTATAAATTTCCTGGGTTTCTTCTGAACTCACAGGAGCCTTACCTGTATTGAAAAATTCAATAATCGCTGTCAATAATGGTTTATAACCTTTATAAGGTCCTATTTCAGCAACTCCTTCTTCCCCAAAAGCATTTCCTCCATAACCCATTTTGCCTGATCGTCCTCCCCGGAATGTACCAATACGCCCATCCTGCCAAATCCCAACTACTACATCCATATCCTCCGTATGCTGACTTATTACACTTTCACAACCCGTTCCCATTACTGTAAAAAGAATCTCTACACCATGAATACCATACCAAAACAGGTCTGGATGAGTTATCTCCAGTTTAGCCGGACTGAAGGTATCAGCCCCTAATACTTTACCTATTAATTCTCCCTTCCTAATCGCTTGGGCATTTTTAGCATATCTTAATGAAGAGGAAGAAAAGACAGGAACATTATATCGTTTCGCAGCATTAAATATGGCTATCACATCAGAGAGAGACCCGGCCATTGGTTTATCAATAAAGACTGGTTTTCCAGCTTTAAAAACTTCCATTGCCTGTTCGAGGTGTAGCCTTCCATCATTTGTTTCTAATAATACCACATCTACCTTTTCCAGTAAATCTTTTATGGATTCTACTATTTCGACACCTGCTTCCTTTACTTCTTTTGTATATTCCGGAATTCTTCTAACGCTGCTTTCAATATCTCTGCTTCCGTGAGGATAAGCGGCTACAATCCTATAGCCTCTAAATTGCGCCTCTTTTTCAGTGTCGTTTAGCATTTTCGTGAAAGCTACGCTGTGAGAAGTATCAAGTCCTATTATTCCCACCCTCACGTCCACATAAGGGAGGTTAAATCCATAACCAAAAGGGGCGCCACCTGCAATGCCCATTCCAATGCCACCAACAGTAGATGTTATAATAAAGCTGCGACGACTCAATAATTTGTTCATAAAATATAATTAGACTATGATTGGAGCACATTCATTGAAAATTTTTCTTTCCCCCACATCATTCCATTTTAAAATAGCAAAAAAAATAAAATTTTTAAGCTTTCGTTACTGTTAATTTATGTTTGGATAATTTTTCCGAACTTGTTCCTATCATTATTTCATATTCCCCTGGTTCCACTCTCCAATCTCCATTCCAATATTCCAGTTGTTTTTCGCCAATGTTAAATTGGATAACACGTGATTCCCCTGCATTCAAGAATATGCGTTTAAACCCGCGTAATTCTTTCTGTGGCCTAATTCTTTCAGATAACAAATCATGTATATACAATTGTACTACTTCATCACCTTTAACAGTCCCAGTATTTTTTATTGTCAGCCTAATAGTTGTACTATCGCCTACGGTAATACTTTTAGTCCTTAAATTAATATCAGTTATAGAGAATGTAGTATAACTTAAGCCGTGCCCAAAATGAAATAAAGGTTCCGGATCCGATTTATAGATTTTGCGGGGTCTACCTGTTTCGAGTTTATTATAGAACATAGGTACCTGGCCTACATTACGGGGAAAGGTCACAGGTAATTTTCCTCCTGGATTAACTTTTCCAAATAGAACCTCTGCAACTGCGGTACCAGTATCCTGTCCTAAATACCATCCTTCTAAAATAGCAGGAGCATGTTCGGCTGCCCATTCTATTGCACGTGGGCGTCCATTAATTAAAAATACTACATAAGGTTTACCTGTTGTAGCAATAGCCTTTATTAATTTATCCTGAGCTCCTGGCAGTGCTAAATCATCGGTGTCCTCATTCTCCATGGTTGTTTCTTCCGATCCACCCACAACCAGAATAATAACATCTGATTCCATGGCTAAATCTACAGCTTCTGGAATTTTATTTTCTTCTTCAGTAAAATCACATCCCTGTGCGAATCTAACATTCGCTTCTTTTCCTGCCATCTGCTTTATCCCTTCCAAAACGGTAACAAAATATTTTGGTCTGGAAGAAGAATAGCCTCCTAATCGCACTTCATTAGCATTGGGTCCTATTACCGCAATATTTTTGTACTTATTAAAATTAAGGGGGAGCAATTGGTTATCATTCTTTAATAAAGTTATGGATTTTCGTGCCACCTCCAGTGCTAGCTGATTATGAGCAGGTGAATTAAGAATTTCCTTATAATTATTCCTAGGTACGCCAAAATAATCAGCTTTAGAGAACATTTCAGAATCTTCGAAAGAGATTGCTTTTGGTTTTCCGTTTTCCGGATGTAGTATCATATCAAACCGCTCATCCACATTTCCCCCAATCAAACCTAGAGCGAATTTTGCTTTTAGCACCATCGCAACTGCCTGATTCACCAACTCCTCATCTATTATACCATCACCTACGGCTTTAACTAAATTATCACCATACATCCTTTCTTTAGTCCAGCCCTCAAATATTGCTAACTCTTGATGAACACCGGCCTCAAGGGCTTTTTTCGCTGCATCCTCATAATCATGGACAAAATTAAAAATACTTTTTAATCGCTCTAAATCCCGGTTATCTGATACGACTAGTCCATCCCAACTATATTGGTCCCGTAAAACATCTTTCATGATATGTTGATTAACGTGGCAGGGAATCCCATTCAGCAAATGATGTGCAGGCATAATACTCCCTACCAGAGCTTCATTTATTGCCATTCGAAAGGGATACAAGTGTACATTTTGTAATTGGTATTCGGAAATATCCATCGCTGCTCCATTGTCACCAGCCATTGGCTCTCCATCGGCAACAAAATGTTTTGCTGTTGCTATTATATGATCTTTGTCAAAACGTTGATCTCCCATTCCCTGAAGCCCTTTAATGTAGGCAGATCCAATAGATCCTACTAAAAACGGATCTTCCCCAAAAGTTTCTTCAATACGACCCCAGCGGGCATCTCTCGTCACGGAAATCATTGGTGAGTAACATTGGTGAATTCCATAAGCTCTTGCTTCTTTAGCCACAACATTACCCATTTTTTCAATTAATGCTTCATCCCAAGTACTTGCCATAGCCAGAGCTTGTGGAAATACAGTAGCCCCAGGCATCTTTAAACCATGTAAACATTCACCTGCGCTCAAATTTTCTATATCCAGGCGTTTATTTGCGTTTGGGTATTCAGTTGCTAATTGATGTACCTTTTCTTCTAAAGTCATAGAATTAATTAAGGACTGAATCTCACCATCAAATTTGTCTGGAAAAATTTTCTCCTGAGCTTTTACTGGTAAAAAAACCCAGAGACCTATAAAAATTTTTAATAAATTACTTTTATTCATCTTTCACAAAATTTAATTCAGAAGTATTATCATTATAAATTACCATACGCAGAAATTGATCAAAAAGCAATCATGCTGTTCTTGGTTTAAGCTCTACATAAAAAGCTTGTGGGGTGGCAAAGATATCTGGGTCTAAACGCAAAATATTATTTTTAAAGCCTCTGTTTCAGCCATTCTAATTTTTTATTATGTAAGCACCAATGGACAGTATACTTGTTCCTTTGGAATTTAATTGTTTTGTTTTTATTTGTATTTGAACAGATTCAAAATCGAAGTATTCCTCAACTCCTCATCCTTTTTTTAAATTTTATATACCCATAAAATCATTTTGACCATATTGTTTCTAATATTCAATGACCTAATGTTTTTTATAAGGTGTTTTTCATAAGAATCCTTTTTGTTCTAATACCTTCAATTGATCGGTTTCTTCAGAATACGAATCTCAGCTCAAATTATTCCAAATCCTTTTTTAGATGCTTTTTAACAAAGAATCGAATTCCGATGGCCACTTTACAATTTCATTATTATACATAGCTTCCAGGCCCATTTGGACACAAATGGCAGTATTAGCACCTGTTACTATATTAGAAATAGGTTGTTTATTGTTGGCAATACTATCCCTAAAATCCATTAATGCTTGCCGACTCGGATCAGCGTGACCCAGTTCTATAGGAATACCTTTACCTTTTTCCCACTGTATTGTTGCACCCGAGACTCCATCCACCACACCACGCACTTTTTCTTGATTCCCCTCGGGATAAAACCAAGCATTTGAAAAACCTAATATTATTGTCCCCTTACTCCCCTTAACTTTAATCTGATATCCGTCCATTGCATTGGTGCCTAGGCTAGTAAATTTAGCTTCTACCCCATTAGAGTAACTATAAATAACGTGGATGTTATCGTATATTTCACGTCCGTCTTTCCAAAAATCGAGTCCACCAGTCCCCATTACTTGCACGGGAGTAGAATCCATTACCCAATTAGCAAAATCGATTTGATGAGCGGACAGTTCCGCTAAAAGACCTCCTGAAAATTCCCTGTACATCCTCCAGTTAATAATCTTTTCCAATTCGGGACTAGGCACTGGCCGCCTCCAACTTGTATTTCGATTGTACTGGCATTCAAATACCTCAATCTCACCTATTTTCCCGCTTCTTATCAACTCAACTACATGAGAATATAATCGCGAACTGTGCAACTGGTGCCCTGTTTGAAATATATTTTTTGAATGCTTTGCCTTTACCAATAAATTTCGGATTTCCCCATTGCCTTTGGCTAAGGTTTTTTCTCCATAAACATGTTTCCCCGCATCCAATGCGTCCATATCAATTTCGGAATGCGTATGGAATGGAGTCGCAACCAAAACCGCATCAACATCTCGATTATCCAATAATCTACGATAATCCGAATAACCTTCCGCTTTTCCTTTTGTTCTTCTAAGTCCTTCTTGCAAACGAAAAGGAAGAATATCACAGCAGGCAACTACATTTAAACCCTCTATTTCGTTAATGAACGGAATTAATCCGCTTCCCCTACTTCCTGTACCGATTACCCCTATGTTTACGACATCATTGGCAGCCTTAAAAGAGCCAAGATTCCCTAACATTGATGTAGACGTTGTCAATGCCAATGACGCCAAACTTCCTTTTATTACAAAGTCCCTTCTCTTCATTTTCTCTTATTTATACTTTAAGTTTCTATTCTACACAATTTCTGTTTCCATTAATATGCTTACTCCTTTTTTCAATACGATTTAGGTTGCCCGAGAATAAATCTACTTTATTGGTATATCATACTTTATAAATATTTAGGGAAGCATCAGAAACCTCGTAAGTGCTTTAATCTAAAATTTAAAATCAAACCAATAGGAGGGGTACCTTCTATGTATTGGAATAATAAGCCTGCCATTCTTACCATTCCTTCATCCATTATAGTATATATTTAATCTGGCACAATTCCCAAATGTAATTATTTACTCCGCATGTTTTGAAGAAACAATTACCCTCACAATAATTCTCATTATAAATAACTGAAGGATTCACTTTCTAATGATTTAAAGCTGTTATGACATCATCCATTTACTGAGATTTTCTGTAACAAATTCATCATCATTTAAATGTGGATATGCAGCATAAACCCTGTCAATCTCTTCTTTCTGCCCGGGTGAAAGAACCTCTTCTTCATTTAATGTCCATAACCCCTCAAGCAATCCCTGTCGTCTCAAAACCTCATGAAGCCCGGTGATACAACCGGTAAAATTATTTTCAGAATCAAAAAAAGCTGCGTTGCTATCGGTGATTTGATGTGCACGAATTAAAGCTTCCCGGGTATTGCTATCAAATTGGCCATTCTGCACCTCTTCCAGTAATTTAACTGCAGAATTTGTCCAGACAGCCCAATGTCCAAGTAAACCACCCATTATTCTTTTTCTGACAATTTTACCACCAACTATTATTTCATATTCAGACAAAAGATCGACCAAGATATTATCATCGTTTCCTGTGTATAGAGTGATTTCCTCTGCCCTACCCGATTCGGCTACTCCACGTACAACATCAAAAGTCTGGTAACGGTTGAATGGTGCCATCTTAATGGCTATAACATTTTTGATACAAGCAAATCCCCTCCAAAAATCCACATCGAGTTTTCTACCACCCACAGCCGGTTGTAAGTAAAACCCGATTACCGGAAGCACATCGGCTACAGCTCTACAATGCTCCAGTATTTCCTCGTTAGAAGATTCTTTAAATGCTGCAACGCTAAGAAGCACTGCATGAAAACCATTATCTAAAGCCAATTTTGCTTCACTAACGGCCTGTTCTGTTTTTCCGATGACACCGGCAACACGTACGACTGGTTTCTTTGTTTCTATCGTAAAACGATCAAATTCTTCTTTGGCTATTTTTAAAATCGGCTCATAAAGGTCGATTTCGGGAAGTCTTATTTCGAATTGCGTTGTATGAACAGCCACGGCAATTCCGCCGGCACCGGCATCAAGATAATACCGCATTAAAGCACGTTGCCGACGTACATCTAATTTCCTGTTTTTATTAAGTGCCAAAGGAAGCGCTGGAATCACCACTCCTTTTTGTAGTGTACTTAAAACATTGCTAGGTATTTCTGTATAGTTCATTCTATATATCTTGTTTCTCTCAGGTTAGTTTTCCTATTGTTATTCTTATTTGCTGTTTAGTACTTTCCATCTCTTACTTCAAAATGGGTGGGTTTTCCCAGTGTCTTTCTATCTTCTTCCAACCAGTATGCCACCCATTTTATCAATTTATCAATTGGAAGTTGGGGCTTACCAAACAATTCATAAGCCTGGTTAGAATTGCTCAAAAGCGCAGTGTTGGCCTCTTCTCCAACCATTTTTGGTTTGACACCAAACAATATCCCAAAATCCTGTACAACATTTTGCACAGAAAGAATTTCTTGACCACTGAGATTAATTACCCGGGCCGGCGATTTAGTATGATCAAGTGACCGAAGCACCACATCGTTGGCATCACCTTGCCAGATGACATTAAAGTACCCCATGGCTAAATCAACAGGTTCGTTGTTTTTTACTTTTGTAGCGATATCCACTAATACTCCATAACGTGGTTCTACGGCATAATTTAAGCGGATAAGTGCCACAGGTGTATTATTTTTCTTGCTCCCGTATTCAAACATTCTTTCACGACCCAGGCAGGATTGTGCATATTCACCAACAGGTACGGGCATATCAGTTTCTTTTGAACCTCCTGATTCAACTGATACAAGTGGATATACACAGCCAGTGGAATAGGCCACAATTCTGGATTCTTTAAAATGTTCACCAATTAAAGCCGGCAGGTAAGAATTCATAGCCCAGGTAAGAGAAAGGTTATCTTCGGAACCAAATTTCATACCTGCCAGGAAAAAAACATTTTTAACTCTTGGTAAACTTTCAAGAAAATTTCTGTCAAGCAAATCTCCCTGAAGAGTTTCTATCCCCATTTCTTCAATATGTTTTTTTTCTTCTGGAGATCGAAACCGGGAAACACCTATAATTCTTTTCTTCACTCCCGCCTCATCACAGGCCCTTTTTGCCATGTTAGCCAAAGAAGGTCCAATTTTCCCGGCTATACCGAGAAATATTATATCACCATCCAGCCGTTTAAACATCTCAATTGTTTCTGCAGTTGGCTTGGACAACAGCTCTTCCAGCTGTTTGTCATCCGATATTTTTTCCGGGTAATCAGTCATTATAAATGGTTTTTTAATATGATATTTTTATAGATTTCTACAGCCTCCTCTAGCTTGGCTGTATAACAAAATTCATCTGTTTGGTGCGCCATTTCTGTTTGCCCTGGTCCGACAATAATAGTTGGAACATTGTTATAAGCCTTCTGTAGTACAGATCCATCTGTAAGATAAGGCAACGATTTAGGGAATCCTTCATCACCTTTTGAAATACCGCATACTTCGTATACTACTTGTACAAACGGATCATCTTCATCGGTTGATACGGGCGGCAAATCTACCAAAATCTCAATAGCAACTGCATCACCGAGCTCTTTTTGGAGTTGACAAAATATTTCTTCATGATTAGTATTTGTGGTTGTACGGGCATCAATGGTAAAACCGGCAGAATCTGGCACCGAATTTATATTCAACCCCCCAAACACCTGACCAACATTAATAGTTGGGAATCCAAGCAATTTGTCTTCTTCTATTCCAAAATTAAATTGTTCCACCCTTGAAATAGCTCTAGCCACTTTATAAATTGCGTTATCGCCAAGGTGCGGCATTGAAGAATGTGCAGTTGTTCCAGATGTTGTTAAATTTAAATACAATCCCCCTTTATGTCCAATTCCCGGAATATTGCCTGTTGGCTCACCTACAATAAGACCACTTGCACGTCCTAACTTCTTGTAAGTTTTCACTAAATCCTTTGCTCCACGGCATCCCAATTCTTCAGCCGCAGTGAGAACTAGACGAATACCTCCCTCAGGAGGATCATTTTCAAAAGCCTGAATTGCAGCAATAACCATAGCGGCCACTGCCCCTTTCATATCACTGGATCCCCGCCCATACAACTTACCGTCCTTTATTACCCCTCCAAATGGATCTTCAGTCCATTCTCTGGCTCCCAAAGGAACCGTATCGAAATGACCTGTGAAAACAATTGGTGCAACATCATCTGAAAGTCCTTTTTCAGCTATCACGTGCACCCGGTTTTCTTTAAAGGGAACATAATCAACTAAAAAATCATTTTTGGAAAGCAAACCACCGATATACTCTGCGGCTTCAATTTCAGTACCGGGAGGATTTATGGTATTGAAACTAATTAGCTTTTGTGTTAAAAATAGTACATCGTTCACAACCATACTTATTTAAAATTTGCTTTATATATTAAACCGTACTTAAAAAAGTTAGCAATCTAGAATATAAGAAATAGACTATAAAACTAATTAAAAGGAACCCCAGAATAGCTAATATATTGTGCCGAGGATTGTTACGGAATTTCCCCATAACTTGTTTATTATTTAAGATCAGGTACATACCAATAGCAATTAAAGGAACTGACATGATTGTTGAGGCCTGTGCTATTATTAAGGCATATATGACATCTCCGCGAAAAAAGACGGCGACTAACATTCCTAATAATAAAACAACAGCAGTAAAAACCTTAGGCATCTTCTCATTCATTGATCCTCCCAATCCCAGCCCATCAGATAAAAGACCGCCACCAATTACAGCATTAACCATTAATGAAGAAAAAGCTGCCGCGCATAATCCAAGACTAAAAATTATTTTCGCATAACTCCCAAACAAAGCTTCTAATTGCAATGCCATATCCGCAGCTGAATTCACCGTAATACCCTGAGGTTTTAACGCTGCCGCAGAGGTAATTATGATCAAAATGGATATTAGAGCCAAAAAAAATATCCCCATATAACTATCATTGAGCCCCCGCTTTAAATTTGATTCTTTCCAGCCTTTATTTTGAACTAAATAGGATTGATAAATAGCGCCGTTTACAGCAAAAGTGGTAGCTACCAAAGCAGCAACTATATCCATGTCATCCAATTTTAACGATAACGGTAAAAATCCTTTGGCCAACTGAGTCAGGTCTGGTGCGGTTAGCAGTAGATTAACAAAAAAAGCTAAAATCATTATCATAACCAGCACCATCATTAGCTTTTCTAGCACTTTGTACAAGTTCGTTGCCCAAAAAAGCAACATTATTGCCAGAGATGTAAAAAAAAACGGCCAAACACGTTCATCAATCCCGGTAATCCCCTCCATTCCAATTCCAATCCCGAGATTATTTCCAAACTGGAAACTAGAAGCCGACATAAATGATGAAATTCCTATTAAAACTGCAAACCAACGTCCATATTTCTCGGCAATTGTTTCAAGCATAGATTCCTTTTTTGTCACCCCAAATCTTACCGCCATTGATGTATAGACAATCATACAAATAGCAGCAAGTATAATCACCCATAAAAAGGAATAACCTTCCTCTGATCCAATTCGTGAAGCTACCGCAATACTACCTGGCCCCAATACAACAGATGCAATAATAAATCCGGGGCCCAATGATTTTGTTAGATCCTTAATCTTTTCAAGCATACAACATTTTTGTTAAAACCATTAACATTGATTCAAATATATTCTAATACTTTTATTGGAGTATCCTGCACTATGCTGCTTCTTATCAATGCAAAAATTTTTTTCCATAATTTTGATTTTTTATATGGTGTAAAGTTTACCCCCATACATTTCAGTCCATGACCGTCCTGAAAATGGATGAAAAGAAGCGGGCAGGGGTATAGTGGTATAAATTTTAAACTTTTCCCTAAGTAAATAATTTAATACCACGAAAAAAGAAACAAAGGTTTTTAATGCTTCTCAAAAAATATTGAAAGTGAGTTTTTTTCAATTTGCTGCCGGTGACTAAGTAAAAGGTCAGGAAAGCTTATTATACTTTTTACGAGCATTCGTTTTGGTTTTCCGGCCATTATTCATCTTTTGATAATCCATTCTTTTGCAATAAATTTATTTACAAAAAGGGGTTATCCGCCAGAACGACAGATAACTAAAAAGGGTGGTCAAAGGGGTCTGCTTAGTCCCTGAAAATCCAACTCCCACTTCCAAGCAGCGATTATGCAAATTGAACATTCCGATAGGAGCTAAAAAGCGGGAATTCCTATAATTAAGGTATGGCTTTCTGTGTTGATACGACCTGTGAAAAGGGTTTGTTTTTTGTAGTCAAGGCTCCCGGTAATGTATGGCATATGCCAATTTTTCCTCTTCCTCGGTTTTGGAAATTTCTGCTGTAGAAACAGGAATGTTGATGTTGTTGTAAATGCTTTGGTCGGTAAAGCACTTTCCAATGCTAAGGTAAGGAACGGGAGATCAACAAAGAAGACAGGGATTATGAGGTCAAAGCAAAGGTTGTTATATTATCGGCAAGTGCTTGTAGTTTTGCAAGATACTTCATAACTCCAAACCATCCTAACATCCCAACGGATTGATAGATTCCGGCTTTGAAACTTTGAATGCAGTAGCCAATTCAACACAACTAAATTATAGGTCTATCCTAAACTGCTTTTTGAAAAGAAGTACAAACGCATCAGCAGAGTTAGTGTCAAATTGTAAAATTTTTATTGTGCCGGCTCTGGTACTGTAGAGGTGTTTGATGGGTAATACGCTTAAATTGTTTTATAAAATAGGACTGATCTATGTATCCACATTCATGGCAAGCCCTGGATACGGTATAATCTTCCTCTACAAGTATTTTACAAGCATGCTCTATTCTAATTTCCTGAAGAACCTCAGTAAAGGTTTTTCCTGTTTTTGCTTTGAAATACCGACTAAAAGCGGAAGGATTCATATTAGCAACTGATGCTATTTTATTTAATCGGATAGGCATTTTGAAATTTTTTATTAAATATTCAAATACCTTATTTATTCTCTTCATATCAGCTGTTTTATATGTTTTCCCTACACTTATGCTGGACAATATTTGGTATTCTGAAGAATTAGCCAGTGAATTCAGAATCTGTAAAAGAACAATAATTCTTTCTGCTCCATCCATCTGCATCATAGTTCTCATTACATTAGCCGTCTGCTCTTTTAAATCTCCTGTTATTTTGATCCCCCTATAGGACATTTTAAAGAGATTGTTAATATGATACATTTCAGGTAAGAGAAAGAAACCATTACCTAAGAAGTTCTCCGGGAAACGTATTATTATAGCTTCTGCATTCAGTTTATGATCTTTTTGATAATAAATAGGATCGCAATGCCAGTAATGAGGAAGATTTGGACCGGTTAAAGTGAGTTCTGTTTTATTGAACCTATCCAATCTATTCCCTATGAAACGTGTACCTGAGCCTTCCAGAATTAGAGTTAATTCAAGCTCAGGATGGAAGTGCCAGGGATTTTTGAAATATGGAACTTTTTCATGTCGGATGTCTATGGATGCCCCTGGTGTATTAAAAACTTTTAAAAAAGAAGGTTTTGTCATAAATGTTTATTGTGTGTATAATAAAGTGTTCTTCAAACAGTAAAGAAGATTTATCTCAAAAATAGGGCAATATCAGCTTATACCATATGGTCGCTAAACTATAATTGCAAAAATTATCCTATTACTTGCAAAAGCCAATTTTTTTTATCAATAACTATTTTACTATGTTTGATTTTTATTAGTAACAAATTCTTATTAAAAATGCGAAATATTTATAATTATACTGAATTAAGGAGAAGATATTCTTTCTGTCTCTTCTTAGGTGTTATTCTTTTTGTCTTTGGATGTGGAGAACAAAAAGCACAACAAGATAATATACAACAAAGTGGTATTTCTTCTTCAGAGGCTAATGAGTTGGCGGAGTCTGAGCCTATCGCAGATTGGAAATTTCTTTTCGACGGAAAGACAACAGCGGGATGGCGCGGTATTAATCAGGAGAATTTTCCCAGTGAGGGATGGAAAATTGAGAAAGGTATGCTTTGGAGTAATTCCACGGACGGTAAGGAGTCTGGCAACGGAGGTGATATTATTACTATAGAGCAGTTTGATGATTTTGTGCTAGATTGGGAATGGAAGATGATCACTAGGGGAGGCAACAGCGGAGTAAAGTATTTTGTGAAAGAAGGATTATCTGATAATGAAAAGTACGGTGTCGGATTAGAATATCAGATTTTGGATGATGAAAATCACCCATGGATGTTGGAAGGTAAAATGCAGCCGAACGATTATTATACGTTAGCTTCATTGTATGAAATATATCCAGCAAAAAATAAATCTCCTGAGCCCCTGGGTGAATGGAATCATAGCAGGATTGTGGTAAAGGGTAACAAGGTGGAGCACTGGCTGAATAATCGCATAGTAGTGCAGTATGAGAGGGGGAATGAAGACTTCAGAAAAAGAGTGGCAGAAAGTAAGTTCAGTAAATTTAAAAATTTTGGGGAAGCCGAGCAGGGACATATTTTACTACAAGATCATGGAGGTAAGGTGGCTTTCCGCAACATTAAGATAAAAGAGTTCGAATGAAAATTATAGTTTTGAAAAAATTTTTGTTGATAGGTGAAAAAATACATTAGTAATATGGATAATAAAATTAATTTTATTAAGAGAAGAGAATTTTTGACAAAATCCTCCTTAGCTGTTGCCGGAGGATTGTTGCTTCCTAGCATAGTCCCTTCTTCGGTTTTCGGCGCCAAAGCCCCCAGCAATCGTATTAACATCGGGATGATTGGTATGGGTCGTCAGGCATATCATCCTAACCTTACACAGTTCCTCGAAGCGCAGGATGCGCAAGTGGTGGCTGTTTGTGATGTAGATAGCTGGCGCATGGAGCAAGGACTCCAAAAAGTTAATCAGTATTATTCGGAAGCAAAGGGAAAAAGCTTTAAAGGATGTTCCAGCCATGAGGATTTTAGGGATTTGTTGGAACGTAATGACATAGACGCTGTAATGATTTCTACGCCCGATCATTGGCACGTACCAATGGGAATTATGGCTGCCAGAGCTGGAAAAGATTTCTCTGTAGAAAAGCCATTGTCTACACATTTGGCTGGGGGAAGGGCTTTGGTTGATGCTGTAAAAAGGCATAAAATTATTAGCCGTACTGATAGTGAATTCCGATCGCTTAAACCCTTCTGGCGAGCAGCGGAATTAGTGCGAAACGGACGTATAGGAGAATTACACACAATTCACGCTGGCGTCCCTTTTGACATGAACGGAGAAGTACCACCAGCTCAACCTACCATGCCTGTTCCGGAAGAATTGAATTATGATAGGTGGTTAGGACCTGCTCCGTTTGCTCCCTATACTGAAAAACGTGTGCATAACCGTAAGGAGATTCAGGCGCGACCGGGATGGATGCGAATTAGTGATTACTGCAACGGTATGATTTCAAACTGGGGAACTCACTTACTCGATATAGCTCAGTGGGCTAATAATACAGAGTACACAGGTCCGGTGGAGGTGGAAGGAACCGGAGAATTTACCACAGGACTTTGGAATACCGTCAACAGTTTTAAATTGAGATATCGTTATGAAAACGGTGTGCAGCTTTTATATAAAACTGAGAATCCTTATATTAGATTTGAAGGCAGCGAAGGATGGGTGCAAGTAGAATATCCGGATAAGATAACAGCTAGCAGCGCCTCAATATTAGATACCAAAAAAAATTCTGAAGAAGTAAACTTTGCGAGTACCAAAGAAGATAAACGTGATTTCCTAGACGCAGTGAAGAACCGAACCAAGACGTTAGAACCGGTAGAAGTAGGACATCGTGTAGTTTCCATTTGCCAGATAGGATTAATCGCCATAAAACTTGGCCGCAAACTTCATTGGGATCCTGAGAGTGAGGAATTTAAAAATGATAACGCTGCCAATGCCATGAAATATATAGCTCTACGTTCACCATGGAGCCAAATATTTGATTAATTTTTTTTAAGTACTTGCGCGATGAAGAGATATATAAATCTTTTCAGCATTTTTTGCTGCACGATTAATATGTCTGGACAACAATTAAAAGATTATCCTTTTTTTGTTTTCAACAATGCCGTGCAAGATCAAAATATGATACTCCACAAGAACAAGTACATTATTTAAATCATTAGGCGTATGATGGTATGGAAAAAAAGGCATTGACAATTTTCCCATAATGTTTGAAGCCCTGGATGAAAACTAGCTGGAACTTTATACAATGACCTCAACATTAATTTGGATGATGAGGAAGAACAGCCTTTTGATAAGAAGTAAAGGGAGGTTCTTAGAAGGCTAGAACGAATTAGAACTATGCCTATGTTTTATATTACCAGCAACAAATATAAGCCTTTTCCAAGGAAAATAATGCTATTGCTGTTTACATATTTCGGGAAATTGCGGATATGGCCAACTAATATGAGATTAATGTTATGATTTATCCACACGTTAATTTTGGGGTGCACAATTTAGAAGATGCTGCACGGCTGGCTAAGAAGTTGAACCGCCGAAACCTGGACGTTACTTTTAATCTTTATCATTTTCTTGCCGATATAGGAACTGAAGCTTATGAAGCCTTTATACCGGTGGTTGAAAGTGTGATTCCTTACCTCTTTACCATAAGTCTTAATGGGCCAGATGAGCCTGTTGAAAATAAAAGTGGTAATCTCTGGCAATATTTTTTTCAACCATTGGAGAGGGAAATTACAGTGCCCGCGGATTCCTCAGTGCTTTTACAGAACAAGGATTCAAAGGCACTGTAGGATTGCAGACATATAATTTAAAGAAGAAAAGCTAGCCCATTTGAAGAAATATATGGACGCATGGGAAAAACTCAACAAAAGATGGCCGAAGAAGAAAAAACGTATTGATGCGATTACCCAAAATACTGAAAACTACAATTGATGACAGAAAATGAACCCCCAGAGCAGGCAACAAATCCTCCTATCACACAGGAATTAAGAAAAAAAATAGGTTATAGGTGGAAAATATGTGCCCTATTATTTTTTGCGACAACTTTAAATTACATAGATCGCCATGTACTTAGTATTCTTGCGCCGAATCTACAAAGAGAATTTGGGTGGAGCGAAATCGATTATGGATATATAATAGCTGCATTTCAGGCAGCCTATGGTATAGGTGTAGTTTTAGTAGGCAAACTTTTGGATCATAAAGGAATTAAAATTCTTTATGCATTGGCTGTTGCTATCTGGAGCTTGGCAGGGATGGGGCATGCTTTTGCAGGAAGTTTGAGCGGTTTTGTCTTATCCCGTTTCGCATTAGGATTAGGAGAGTCAGCAAATTTTCCGGCAGCCTTAAAAACGGTTTCTGAATGGTTCCCGGGAAAGGAAAGAGCTCTGGTAGCCGGAATTTTTAATGCGGGCTCGAATGTGGGGATCATAGCCGCTGCATTATTAGTACCTTGGATTACCTTGCAGTTTGGATGGGAATGGGCTTTCATAGGAATTGGAGCACTAGGATTTATTTGGATAGTTTTTTGGCTTCTTACTTACAACAAGCCAGAGCAGCATTCTAAAATTTCTAAAGAAGAGTTACGATATATACAGGCAGGCAATAAAAAGGAAGAATCCAATAGTGTGCCATGGGGAAAGGTGCTATTAAAAAAAGAAACAATTATTGTATGTCTGGTTCGGTTTATATCTGATCCTACATGGTGGTTTTTGCTTTTTTGGTTACCCAAATTTCTGGAAGAGAAACATGAAATTACTCTTACAGATATAGCCTTGCCTATGATTTTTATTTATGTTATTGCAGATATAGGAAGTGTTTTAGGAGGATGGTTATCCTCTCATCTAATCAAAATGAATAAAAGTTTAGATTTTGCCAGAAAAGTTACAATGCTTATTTGTGCAGTTAGTGTTCTTCCTATTGTTATTGTCTCCCAGACGGACAATTTGTATTTATCAGTTGGGCTTATAAGTCTTGCTGCTGCTGCCCATACCGGATGGATGGCTAATGTATATGCCATTATATCCGATGTATTTCCCAGAAATGCGATTGGCTCCGTAACAGGCCTTTCCACTCTTTCAGCAGTTTTGGGAGGGATGCTTTATGCTATTTTCGTCGGTTTTATTTTGGAAAAGACAGGTAGTTACTTTTATATATTTCTTATTTCTGGTTTTGCCTATTTTTTGGCCTGGATTATTCTAAAAACAGGAATTCCTGAAATTAAATCGATTAAATTTTCTAAATAACTAAATTAAATATTATTTTAATTAAACTAGCTTGAATTATGAGTTACAAGAAACTAACTTTGAAGGATAAGGAAACCTTTGATCGTGATGGTTATTTATTAATCCCTTCGTTCTTGGAGAAGGAGGAAGTAGATATACTGTATGGTATTGCTAAAGAGGATCCAATAATTAATAAAAAGAGTTATGACAGGGGAGACAAAGAAGGATTAAGGACAAAATTAACCTTGTGGTATTCGTTAGACGATAGTATTTATAGCACACTAGCTCGTTGTGATCGAATGGTGTCGGGAGTGGAGATTCTTTTAAATGGGGAAGCGGCTCACTTTCACTCTAAACTTATGCAGAAAGAACCAAAAGTAGGAGGTGCGTGGGAGTGGCATCAGGATTATGGTTATTGGTACAGGGATGGCTTTTTGTTTCCAGATATGCTCAGTGTGTTAACAGCCCTTACTTCAGCTACAAAAGAAAACGGGTGTTTACAGGTAATAAAAGGTTCTCACAAGATGGGAAGAGTAGAACATGGATTTTCAGGGGAACAAGTTGGAGCAGACATGGAAAGAGTTGAAGAAGCAAAGGAACGCCTTGGACTTGTGTATGTGGAAATGAATCCTGGGGATACTCTTTTTTTTCATAGTAATTTATTGCACCGTTCAAATAGTAACAGAAGTGAATCCTCTCGTTGGTCCTTGATATCTGCCTATAACAAGATTTCCAATAAACCATTCAAAGGAACCAATACTTCTTCTTATACGCCTCTTGAAAGAGTGCCAAATGATTATATTTTAAAGAAGAAAGGAAAAGGAATGTCTGGAGAGGCAGATTTTAAGCAAAAATAACCTTAATGAACATAATGGCTAGAAACAAAACGGCATGCCGTTTTAAATCGAATTTCATTGTTACCAAAAAGAGGGTTCAGATTGGCATAGGAAACCATAAAATAAAAACAGTTAATAAAACCTAACCTTTACATGAATTGGGTCAATTCAACTCCTGTGCTCTCCAGTGATCGAGATAAATTTTGTCCTAAAAATTGAAAAACAGTGATAACTTGTATAATTAGCTTTTTATATACCCTGCTGAAATCTTTTTCAGGTATTACACAAGATTTACCAAAATTAAAAAACCTAAATTTTAAAAATGGAAATAAAATATTTTTGTCCACGCTGGGGCAGTACTCATTTGTCTTTCGATCGCTTTTTAAGGAAGGTCCGAGATGCCGGGTATGATGGTGTTGAAATGAGTTTTTCTTCTGAGATGGATCAAGTTGAAAAATCTGAAATGTTGGATGGATTAACACATTATGATTTGGAACTTATAGGTCAGCAGTGGCGTACCACAGACCGTAATTTTAATACCCACTTATATTCGTTTGAGAAACATTTATTCAAGTTATGTGAGGGCAAACCGTTGTTTATAAATTCACACACAGGAAAGGATTATTATACACAAAGCCAAAATATGACCCTTATTAATCGAGCTCGTGAAATAAGTAAGGAAATGGGTGTAAAGATAATTCACGAGACGCATCGTGGCAGGTGGAGTTTCGCAGCCCACACTACAAAAGAATACTTAATAAAATTTTCTGAAATCAGACTTACTCTTGATATATCCCATTGGTGTAATGTTGCCGAAAGCCTGCTCGAGGATCAAGAAGAGGCAGTTGCGAAAGCAATTTATCATACAGACCATATACATGCAAGAGTTGGTTTTCAGGAAGGGCCGCAAATAAATGATCCCCAAGCTCCGGAGTGGAAAAAGGTGCTAGATACCCATCTCTGTTGGTGGGATAGAGTAATTGCCTTGCACAGGCAAAAAGGTTCTGATTTTCTGACTATTACACCTGAGTTTGGTGCCCCCCCTTACCTTCCCCTTTTGCCTTTCACTAAACAGCCAATTGTTGATCAATGGGATACCAATATCTTTATGATGAATTTATTAACAGAAAGATGGAAATAAGAAGATTTGATTGGGGAATAAGAAATAATGAAAGTTCACCTCCACTATGGCTTTATGTTAAGCAGGTCGCTTCGTAAGAAAATTTCTTTAATGGAGGATAGTACAAGAAGATTGTATCTGGCATGAATAGATCGAAGGTATTTTTTACAGTTGGATAAAAACAATAACCTTTGACAATGGGAAGGAGTTTGCAGGACATCAGGAAATTGCCGAAAAACATAATGTAAACACTTATTTTACTAGGCCGTACACTTCTCACTGTAGAGAATAGGATTGGACTTATTAGAAGGTTTTTACCCAAGAAAACGGACCTAAACCTATAATTTGAAGAAAGGATAAAAGAAATTGAGCAATTGATTTAATAATAGAAAGGTAAGAAAGTTTGGCTACATTAGTCCAATAGAAAAATTAAAATCAACCTGGCCAGTTGCACTTATAACTTGAACATGGCATTTAACTAAATATTTATATCAGAATAATTTTTTTCAATTTATTCCGTTCAAAGGAAACCCTCACCGGATTTACAAATTTTTATATAGACTTCCAATGTACAGATCATTTTTTATATTGTTATTCCTTGTTTTCTCTTTTTCATTTACTCCTCTGGAGGGAAATAGCCAAAACTCTCCTCCTACTGAGACAGCTCCAAGAGAAATATTTATAACATCGCCTGGATTGCTATATGATGTGGTGAGGTTTAAGGTAAAGCCTGGAGAGGTGGTGAAAATAACGCTTGAAAACACCGATGAAATGTCGCACAATTTGTTGATTACGGAACCCGGTACCAGGGAAGAAGTAGTGTCTTTGGCGGCTAAACTTATTGGTCAGCAAGACAGTAATGACTTTGTTCCCAAAACCGAAATGGTGCTTAATTATATTCCAATCCTGAAACCTGGAGAAAAAAAGAGTATTATGTTCCAAGCACCCGAAGAAGAAGGTGTTTATTCCTACGTATGTACATTCCCTGGTCATGGTTCAATTATGTATGGTGCCATTTACGTTACTGAAAATGATGAGATGCCAGATTTGGAGGACGACCCTAACATTCCTCCACAGGATAAGCAAAATCCTGATGAGCATATGGCTGTAAAACTTCCGGCTATATACCGTACGTTTATGCCTGATTCTGGTCCTGCCAGTATAGCTGTGGGAATGCCAGGGGATATTAGCTATTGCTGGGATGCTGGCCAGTGCAGGTTAAGGTATGCGTGGCAGGGAGGATTTGTAGATCTTGAAAAAAACTGGGCAGGTAATGGAAACGATAAAGCAGAGGTAGTTGGAACGGTCTTTTTTCGTGATGAAACCGAATTCCCCATCCGAATTGGTGCAAAGAATTATATTCCAAAACCCGAATATAAAGGATACAGAATGGAAAATAGATATCCTTCGTTTCAATACCTTTTAGACGAAATTAAAGTTACAGAGAAGATTACACCTCTTACAGAGACATCAGGTTTTAAAAGGGAATTCGTTTTCGAGCATCTATATAAACCTCTTTGGTTTTTTAAGGGTGATAATCAAGTAGAAATAAACAGCTCACGTGGCAAGTGGGAAGGGAAATATTTTAAGTTGAATCCAGGTGGTGAAGAAACTCGATTAATAATAACAGTGAAAAATGGATAATAATAGAACAAACAGATTTGCTAGCTTGTTAATCCTTGCCTGCTTTTTTGCTCCCATATGGAGCTGCGGAGACAAGCAGGAAAATGAGGAAGAAAGATTAGAAAATTTCTATACGATTGAAGACATTGAGATTCCGGAAGAGGTTCATCTTGGGGAGGTGGGCGGACTGGATTTTATGCCGAATGGGAATTTAGTAGCGTGTTTCCACAGGGGTGAAGTTATGGTATATGATATAGAATCCAAGAAGTGGCAGTTATTTGCAGAAGGGTTACATGATCCCCTTGGCATTTCTGCAATAAGCAACCATGAAATCCTGGTGATGCAGCGCCCGGAGCTTACCAAATTATCAGATCTTGACAGGAACGGGACTGCTGAAGAATATTTAAAAGTTACTGATGGTTTCGGCCTATCAGGAAATTACCACGAATTTGCATATGGACCTGTAAAAGATGCCGAGGGAAACCTCTTTATATCTTTGAGCACTGCCTCTAATGGTGCCGGGATCTGGGGTGAAAAAAGGGGAGAGCTTAACGAACTAGGTAGACCTGGGCGTATGTACTCTGCTGTTCCATACAGAGGATGGGTTATGAAAATAACACCAGAAGGCAAAATAGAACCTTATGCTATGGGCTTCCGTTCACCTAATGGAATAGGATTTGATCATGATGGTAATTTATTTGTCACCGATAACCAGGGTGACTGGCTAGGGACCAGTAAAATGTACTACGTTGAAGAAGGAAAATTTTATGGTCACGTTTCGAGTTTGGTCTGGAAAGAAGGCTGGAATGTTGATCCTCTTACCCTTCCGGTCCTAGCTTTGGATTCCATGAGAACCAAAGCGGCTATTTTGTTTCCACACAATACTTTTTCTAACTCACCCACGGAAATACTTCCTATCCCCGAAGGAAAGTTTGGACCCTATGGAAAACAGTTATTGGTAGGTGAAATGAATTATCCTAAATTACTTCGGGTCATGCTTGAGGAGGTAAAAGGTTCTTTCCAGGGTGCCACAATTAACTTTCTGGATTCCACAGGTCTTTCCAAGGGAAATCATCGGATGGTATTCGGTCCCGACAAGAAAAGCCTATACGTAGGAAAAACAGCTTACACCTGGGTTGGAGGAAGAGGAATTCAGAAAATCAACTATAATGGAGGCACACCTTTTGATATCCTGAACATGAACCTTTCTGAAAATGGCTTTAAACTAACATATACCCGTCCTCTGGCTCCAGAAATGGGAGACCAACCGGAAGATTATGAATTTGTTCGTTATTATTATGAATACCACAGAGATTATGGTTCTCCAAAAATGGATCTTCAGCCGGTAAAGGTTAAATCGGTCAAAATTAATGACGAACGCACAGAAGTTTTTCTTGAACTAGAAGAGATGGTGCCAGGCTATATTTACGACCTTAAGGTCAATAGCATGAAATGTGAGAAGGGATTGGAATTAATGAACCGGAGGATTTACTATACCCTTAATAATATTCTTTAAAGCCGGATCTTTCCAGAGACTGGACTGGGCGTTTTTCAGGAAGTACTATAATGAGCTGATGAGAAGTTTAGGACCACAGGCTTTCTTTAGGCTGGTGAAATTAAAAATTAAATCAAGAAATATTCCTGCTGGATTCCACTACAGTAAGCTTTTTGGGGTCTAATAAAGAAGAGGAACTGCCCGACCACAGGCACGGGCATACCCCCAAAGATAAAATTATAGAACTTACCGGAACAAAATCCGCTGAAAAGTATTTAAAAAGGCTCGGTAGAATGGCTATTTATGTTAAAACAAACAGCGGATCTAATTACTGAATAATCAAACCCTGGACAGCAAACACCATAAGCAAACTTTATAAAGCAAGATGAGAAGCGGTTTCCTGGACAATCTCAAGGTTCTGGGGGAATTACCTGGAATTAATAAAGCTCGTATTGGCACAGTTTTTTGTGGAGCATTTCGATTTAGTAAAAAGCAATAAAGAAAAGGAAGAGGTTCTTCACCTTTATTTTGAAGAATGGAATATCCCCCTACAGGAACATTCCTCTGGTATACTCACCTCCAAAGGCTTTCCCAAGGAAGTTACTATTCAGGATTTTCCTTTTCGAGATAAAACCGTGTACCTGCACGTAATAAGGAGAAGATGGATAGATAAACACACCAGTAAAGTCGTCTAGAGAGATTGGAATTTAGTTGCACAGGGAACCCGAATGAGCACGGAGTTTGCTGCTTTCTTAAAAAAGGTCCATTAGTAACAAGGCTTCAAGTAGATCAGTTGTAGCCAAATTATATGGGGTTAACCCCAGAACTCTGCAGCGGCAATACAAGGACTATTTAAGTGATTTTAAAGACTGGGATCAAAAAGAACACGCCAAGTAGTGGTATGAAACAGCTTTTTCCAATGGTGATCTATACACCACTGACGACTAAAAAAGCAGAAAGAAAGGAGCTTTGATACCGATGGTGAAGGGGACAAAAACCGGGCCGTAATAGGAATATTAAAAAAATCCCTTTAGAACAAAGAAAAAAGGTCAAGGAGATAACCATGTATATGGCAGGCAATATTGGGCTCATCATTAAGAAAAGCTAAAAACAAATTCTCAAAATATACTC
>NZ_JAVRHP010000051.1:0-25068 GCF_031846505.1 Autumnicola edwardsiae | reverse complement strand
CCACCTTCCCTTGAAAAAAGGGAAGGTGCCATTTGGGGGAATTGACCGGTTATCAAAAATGATTTTTCCGGATTCTAAGAAGATGCCTTGAAAATGGCAATTATCGTGCTTTAGTGAACGTCTTTGCGTGAGGGATAGGAGCGGCTACCGCGTAGCGCGGATAGCCCGGCCCGAAGGGCACTCCATAAAAGATATTCTGCTTTACCTTAAAAAAATATTAACCTTTATGTTATGAGGAGATAATAATTCCATTATTCTTATCTTTTAGAGAAGAATTAAAAATCCCAATTTTTAGCTTTTATGAAAATAGCTACTTATAATGTAAACGGAATTAACGCCAGACTTCCTGTTTTGTTACGCTGGCTGGAATCTGCAAAACCAGATATTGTGTGCCTTTAGGAGTTGAAAACTCCCAATGAGAAATTTCCGAAAGAGGCGATTACTGAAGCTGGTTATACCACGATCTGGCACGGACAAAAGCAATGGAATGGTGTCGCGATTCTCTCGCGGGACCTGGAAATTAATGAGATTAGTCGCGGTCTTCCGGGTGATCCTGATGATTTTCAGAGTAGATACCTGGAAGCGCTCGTTGGTGACATACTTATTGCTTGTCTCTATTTGCCAAACGGAAATCCTGCTCCGGGACCGAAATTTGACTATAAGTTGCGATGGTATGAACGGCTGACTGCACGTGCCCAGGAACTTCTTGAAATGGAAACTCCCGTGATCTTAATTGGTGATTATAATGTTATGCCTACAGACCTGGACGTTTATAAACCGGAAAAATGGCAGCATGATGCGCTGTTTAGACCCGAAGTGCGGCTGGCATTTAAAAACCTGCTTGACCAGGGGTGGACTGATGCGATACGGAAGCTTTATCCAAATGAAAAGATATATACCTTTTATGATTACTTCCGGAATGCTTACAAGCGGGATGCGGGTTTGCGTATCGATCATTTTTTAATCAGTCCGCAACTAGCTAACAGTCTTGTTGATGGCGGGGTGGATAAAGAGGTGCGCGGGTGGGAGAAAACCAGTGATCATGTGCCGGTTTGGATCGAACTGAAGTAGGAAAGGCTGCTGATTTAACCAAAAATCATTTTTTCAACTTTTAATAAAATCTTCAAAATCTCTAAAGAATTTTTCCATTTTCAGCATATTTTCGGTGAGGAATTTCTGTACTACCGGCCAGTCGTTTTTATTATGAATATTTACATTATCCAGCTGAACATACACCCGGGACACCGTTTTTCCTTCGGGTAGGAGGTAATTCTCTTCAAAAATTGCTTGGGGTAAATATTCAGCTTTAAAAATTTTTTTCAGTGAAATCAGCTTTTCGTAATAGTATTCCTGTATAACGGAATCTGCAGAGCTAACATCCATAGCAACCTGGGCAAATTTTCTGTTAAAAGTAAATTTCAACTGGACTTCCTTAATTTTTGTGTTGTACAAAATCCACTGCTGCTCATATTTTTTTCCGAAGCTCGTCCAGAATTCCTGAGTCAATTTTTTTGATTCTTCCCTGCTAAACATTCTTTAAATTTTTCTGCTGAATTTTTTCCGAAGAAAATAATACGTCAAATAAAATAGGCTAATAATATTCCCAATACCACAATCGCGAGTTTCGAAGCATTGAAAGTGTGGTTCTTAGCCGATTCAAATAGAATTGTTGTAGAAACGTGTAAAAAGATGCCTATTACCATGGCACTAATATATACGGAATATTGATTAAGGAATTTCAAATTTTCCTGAAGCCAGCTTCCAATTGGTGTCATTAGTCCGAAAATCGTCAAAAACAGAAAAATCCTAGCTTTACTTATTTTTGATCTTATGAGAAACACAGACAAAATGGCCGCCACAGGGATTTTATGAATAACAACACCATGTAATAAATGTCCGCTGTTATTAAGCGGAAATCCCTCTAATAGCGCATGTAAACTTAGGCTAAGCAGTAATAAAAAAGGAAAAGATCCCGTATCATCATTATGGTGCATATGACCATGTTCCACTCCCTTGGAAACAAATTCCAGGATGATCTGAAGCAAAAGCCCCAGCATTATAAAGATTCCAACTTCAGAAGAATCCCCCGCATATACTTCAGGTAACAATTCAAAGACTGTTACAGAAAGCAGGTAAGCACCACTAAACGAAAGCAATAACTGAAAACCTGTGGAGGACGAGGGTTTTAAAAAAATTGAGATTACGTAACCTGCAAAAACCGAAAGTAAGGGTAAAATATAAATCATTAATTTATTGAAGGAGTTTGCGTTCCTGGCCTAAAACTTTCAGCTTTGGACGTATTATTATAATGGACAAAATTAACGTATTTTTGCGGTTCTTTAAAAATGTGATATGGGAAATAATTTCAAGATGATCGCCAAGACCATGTTTGGTTTTGAACCTCTTTTGGCTAAAGAACTAAGAGAGCTTGGTGCAATGGATATTAAGGAAGGAACGCGAAATGTGAGTTTTACAGGGGATAATGGCTTTATGTATAAGGCAAACTTGTGTCTTCGAACCGCAATTAAGGTTTTAAAACCCTATAAAAGCTTTAAAATATATTCTGAAGAGGATCTTTACAAAAGTATTTATGCCCTTCCATGGGAAGAGTTTATGGATGTGGACGATACTCTTGCGATAGATGCCACCGTACATTCTGAAACTTTCACCCATTCTAAATATATTTCCTTAAAAACCAAAGATGCCATTGTAGATCGGTTTCGGGATAAATTTGGTAAAAGGCCAGATGTGGACCTGGATTTTCCTACTCTTCGGCTTAATATTCATATAGAACAGAATTTTTGTGACGTAAGTTTTGATAGTTCTGGGCAATCTTTGCACAAGCGAGGCTATAAAACAGCGACAAATATCGCTCCCATAAATGAAGTTTTGGCGGCCGGGATGTTGCTACAATCCGGGTGGAACGGCCAGAGTGATTTTCTTGATCCAATGTGTGGTAGCGGTACCCTTTTAATAGAAGCTGCTATGATCGCTTGTAATATCCCCCCCAATTTAAACCGAAAGGAATTCGCTTTTGAAAGGTGGAAAGATTGGGACGCAGATTTGTTTGAAAAGATAGAAGAGTCAGTCTTAAAGAAAGTCCGTGAATTTCATTTCACGATTAAAGGGTACGATACTTCACCTTCAGCTGTTCATAAGGCAATCGACAATGTAGAAAACGCAAACCTTTCAGAATTTATAAAAGTTGAAAGACAGGATTTCTTCGAGAGTGAAAAGGAGAATGACAGGCACCTGCATATGGTATTTAATCCGCCGTACGGTGAGCGGTTGGAAATTGATATGCCTGCATTTTACAAAAGGATTGGTGACACATTGAAGCAGAATTATCCCGGTACCCAGGCCTGGTTTATTACTTCTAACCTGGAAGCTATTAAGAATGTTGGTTTGCGACCTTCGCGGAAGATAAAAATGTACAACGGAGCTTTAGAATCAAGGCTCCTGAAGTATGAAATATATGAAGGCACAAAGAAGGTCCACAAACAGCAGGATTAAAATAAATTTTGCGGTGTCTGGATAGGGTACATCTTCAATTGAAGTTAAAGGGTTTAATTTTAAGCGCCTTTATTTCTAAAGGTCGATAATGGGCATTTTGGAACGTCGGCCAATTTAGTTAAATCACCTTATCAAGGTATTTCATCCAATATTTTTCAGCAGAAAGATCTCTTAGAACTGAATGTTATTTTTTGTAAAGTGGCAGCAAATAGGAAATGGTATAAGCATATCCCACACCAAATTGACTGTCATCGTAGGTGCGGTTAAAGCCCGGAATGCTCAAATTATCAAAACCGGAGGGCGAGCTTTGTCCTATCCGGCGTTTAAGCTGCACATTGGCAGAAAGAAAGAGGTTATTTAATACTTCTACCTTTATCCCGGCCATTAATTCTATCCAACTGGCCGTTAAACCAGTAGTTTCAGGATCTTCCGGAGTCCTGGTGTCGGGGCCAAAATATGGTGTTGTAGTATAAATGGTATATTCCTCCAGTTCCTGGGAAAATGTAGAAAAACCATAGCGAATACCTACAAAAATGCTATTCTGCATATCCTGCCAGTTATTATATGCATTATAATCTGCTCCAATCTTAGCATAACTACCTGAAGAGGTTGCCCTTATTAAACCTTCATCAAAGGTTATCTGCTCATTGCCAATTTCGGCAGCAGCATAGAAACTCCTATATACACGATAGTCACCTATAACTTCAAAACCCCTGTAGTCGTCCTGAAATGCTGTGCGTATGAGTTTGCTAAGATCCAGGCCGACCCGCAATCCATATTTCTGCTTGAACTCAGTGCTATCCTGCAGTTGTTCCGTTTGTTCCGTTTGTGCTGTTCCGCTATTGGCACATAACAACAGGATAATGCTAATAATAGAAAGATATGTGGGCGTTATTTTCATTTTCAACTTCTTCTTGTTCAATCACAAAATCTGAGATCCATGCTGCGTCGTCACCAGGATCAATCCTGGCATTTAACCCGGAATAATTTATTTTAAAAGAGCAGGCCCTGTTAATATATTCCTGGTCACGGGCGTAGTAAAAATCAATGATGTCGGTATTATTCTCTTCTACAGGGCTCTCAGGATCTTCTTCTTCAGCATAATTAAAAGTAAATTCATAAGAAGTTATATCCTGATCTGTTCTTAACGGAATAGCAAGGCTGTCCTGGTTAACATTCAGCATTAAAACCGAAGTATCTTCTACGGCTTTAATCCTGAGGTTTATTGGAGCCTGCGGAGTATCCCTGTTTTCTACATCATAAAACCTGATAACGAGCAGTGAAGTAGTCTGGGTACTTGCAGGGCAGATATCGTCCCGCTGACATCCTGCGAAAAGCAGGATTGTAGCCAAAGCGATAAAAATTTTTTCTGAATAAAAAGATTTCATTGTCTCTTATATTGTTTGGTAGAAAAGAAATACAGCGTTTTCTTTTCCAGGCCCGGTGCTACCTTCTTTCTAAACATACCACATTTTCGACATGGAAGGTTTGCGGGAACATATCTACCGGCTGCACTTTTGTCACTTTATAATACTCATCCAAAATTTCCAGATCACGTGCCTGTGTAGCAGAATTACAGCTTACATAAACTATTCGCTGTGGCAATATACCAATAATTTGAGCTACCACATCTTTATGCATGCCGTCTCTGGGTGGGTCTGTAATTATAACGTCTGGATTGCCATGTTTATTGATGAAGTCTTGGGTAAAGACTTTCCTCATGTCCCCGGCAAAGAACTCTGTATTCTCTATATTATTGCGTTCTGCATTCTCTTTAGCGTCCTTAATTGCTTCCGGTACGGCTTCTACACCAATAACTTTCTGTGCTTTTGCCGCCACAAATTGTGCAATAGTCCCTGTTCCTGTATAGAGATCATATACAATTTCATCTCCTTTTAAATCGGCAAAATCTCTCGTGATTTTATACAATTCGTAAGCCTGTGCCGAGTTGGTCTGGTAAAAAGATTTTGCATTTATCTTGAATTTAAGACCTTCCATTTCTTCAAAGATATGATCACGACCGTGATAGCAGATTACTTCCTGATCATAAATAGTATCATTTCCTTTGGAATTAATTACATACTGAAGCGATGTGATCTCGGGAAATTCTGCAATTATGTTGTTCAATAAAAGTTCCCGCTTTTCCTTGTTTTCTTCAAAAAGCTGAAGTAAAACCATTATTTCACCGGTAGAAGAGGTGCGAATCATTAACGTGCGCAAGAAGCCCGCTTGTTCCCGGGCATTAAAGAATGGCATCTCATTCTCTGTAGCGAAAATCTTTATAAAATTCCGGATTGCGTTACTGGGGTCCTCCTGTAAATGGCATTTTTTGATGTCCAGGATTTTATCCCACATCCCGGGGATATGAAAGCCCAAAGCATTTTTATTGTCGAAATCCTTTCCACTTTGAATCTCTTCGATAGTGAGCCATCGGCTGTCACTAAAAGAAAATTCCATTTTATTCCTGTAGAAGTATATTTCTTTACTGCCAAGAATGGGAGTGGTTTCCGGGAGCTCTATTTTGCCAATACGGCGTAAGTTATTTTTAATTTCCTGCTGTTTGTATTCCAGTTGATATTTATAGTCCATAAATTGCCATTTACAGCCCCCGCAGGTGCCAAAATGCTGGCAAACAGGATCAACCCTTTTGCTGGAATATTCATGAAAATTAACAGCTGTACCCTGGTAGTAGGATTTTCTTTTCTTTATCGTCTGGATATCTGCCACATCACCAGGAACGGCATTATTTATAAAAATCACCTTTCCGTCTGGCGCTTTACCAATGCTTTTACCTTTTGCACCGGCATCTATAACTTCAACAGCTTCAAATAACTTATTTTTTTTCTTTCTGCCCATGGCGCAAAAATAGGATAAAAGCTAAGATTTATTAAGGCTCACCTTGAAAATTTCAGCAAACATTTAGTAATTTGCAAAGATTTGAATTCAGGATGATTTCTCTCCGGCTTCCGTTAAATTCAACGGAAAAAGAAGGAATTGAAGAAGTAAATGATATAAAAAGATTAAAAAATGCCATTAAAGGAAATTAAATCTTCAGAAGAAGCAATTAAATTAGAAGACAAACATGGAGCTCATAATTACCATCCGCTCCCGGCTGTCTTGAGCAAAGGAGAAGGGGTACATGTGTGGGATGTTGAAGGAAATAAGTATTATGATTTCCTTTCTGCTTATTCTGCCGTGAACCAGGGACATTGCCATCCAAGGATTATTGAAGCACTTTCCCAACAGGCTGCTAAATTAACTTTAACTTCCAGAGCCTTCCATAATGATGTATTAGGACCTTTTGAAGAGTATGCGACAAAATATTTTGGATTTGATAAACTGCTTCCAATGAACACCGGTGCAGAGGCTGTGGAAACCGCGATTAAGCTAGCCAGAAAATGGGCCTATGAAACCAAAGGTGTAAAGGAAACCGAAGCCCAAATAGTAGTTTGTGAAAATAACTTCCACGGAAGAACAACCACAATTATTTCTTTCTCTAATGATGAAGGAGCAAGAAAGAATTTCGGTCCCTACACTCCCGGCTTTCTTAAAATTCCTTACGACGATGTAGACGCGCTGGAAAAGGTTCTTGAAGAGAATGATAATATTGCCGGATTTCTGGTAGAACCTATACAGGGTGAAGCTGGGGTTTACGTACCTTCTGAAGGTTATTTAGAAAGAACAAAGGCACTTTGTAAGAAGCACAATGTCCTTTTTATTGCAGATGAAGTACAAACCGGTATTGCCCGTACGGGAAAATTACTAGCAGTAGATCACGAGAATGTAAAACCGGATGTTCTTATCCTGGGGAAAGCAATTTCTGGTGGAGTATATCCTGTTTCTGCTGTTCTTGCAGATGATAAGGTGATGAATGTAATAAAACCGGGACAACATGGTTCTACTTTTGGAGGAAATCCTTTAGCCTGCGCAGTTGCTCATGCTGCTTTGGAAGTTATTCGGGATGAAAAACTTGCTGAAAATGCGGAGGAATTAGGCGGGTTGTTTAGAAGGTTGCTGGACGATTTTATCAGAACTTCGAATATTGTAAACGAAGTGAGGGGTAAGGGCCTTTTAAATGCTATTCTTATAAACGACTCTCCCGAAAGTACTACTGCCTGGGATATTTGTGTAGCGCTTAAAAATAACGGACTGTTGGCCAAACCAACTCACGGGAATATTATCCGTTTTGCACCACCTTTGGTAATGAACGAAGAGCAGCTGAGAGATTGCGTAGATATTATTACAAATACACTAAAGCAGTTTGAGAAATAACTTATTTAGAAATGTATAGAAAACCCCGCCTTGTAGCGGGGTTTTCTATTTTGTAAGTTACTTAAAATTCCTACTGTTCCCATGCACCGGATTCCCTGAGAATCTCCTCCTGCAGTTCCTGAATACCTTCAAGGCCACCGTATATAATTAACATGACCACAATTAAGACGATATAAAGTACGCTCACTACCAGGCCAATTATCCCTAAAATTTTGCCCGTTTTCACATTTTGATAACCAGTATATAAATCAGGATCAGTTTCATAAACCTGTTGCGCCCTTTTGGCCATTACTATAGCCAGTATTCCAAAAATTGCTCCTAAGACACCATAGCAACAACAGCCAACAATGGACAGGATTCCAAAAATAAGGACTAGTGTTGAATTTGGTAATTGCTCTCTTTCCATAAAACACGGTTTAGTTAGTTGATTATTCGAAAAATTTTATAAAGATAACTTGTGACCAGGACAAAAGCAGTAAATATAATTAAGCTTACTTTTACTGTGTAATCATGTTTAAATTTAAAGAAAAGATTCAGCATTAAAAATCCAAGAAGCACTAATAATGGATAAATTGCCGGAAACATGTGAAAAGCAGCCGTAAAATCCCCTTTTAAAAGTAGAGCTACTGCGCGTTGTCCGCCACACCCGTAACATTCCAGTCCGAAGAGTTTCTTGTTTAAACAAGGGAGCATGTATTCTTCCATCATTGTTGTTTTTTGATGCTGATTTTTTTACTGATTTCTTTTTTATCTGAAGTGATGATCTTTAAGATATAAACTGCATCACTAAGCCCGTTGGTGGAAAAACTCAGCTCCTGTTCCTTTTCTGTAATTTTTTGACTGAATATTTTACTTCCCTTCAGGTCGTACAGGGTTACCTGGTCGATATTTGCTTCTTTTATAGCCTTTATCTGTAGGAGACCTTCAGCATTGTTCTGAAGGATTTGTATCTCTGCTTCAGGAGGAACTACAACTTTAGGCTTATACGGAACATTTTCGGGGGCCGGCTGTTCCTCTTCCGTATCTTGTGGGAGTGGTACGGGCATTTGGAATCCAAGAGAAAACCGTTGTTCATATTCGCCTTTTGCAAGAAAAACACGGTAGCCAGTGCTTTTCAGATCTATCTGAGTATTTCTTTCAGAATCGAATAAAAAAACCTTTTCGGGTTCAAATGCTTTGGTAGAATTTAAATTGAATGTCACTTCCCCTTCCGAAGCCATATTTACAATAATTGGTATTTTCTCTTCCGTAGAAAAAGGCTGGACGTTTATTATATAAAAATCTTCATCAATAAACCATCCCACATCTGAAGAAATTCTGTTTAAAGTCATTGCATCCATAGCCCAATCTGCATTCTTAGTGGCATCTTCACGAAAGGCAAGGATCAGAGGACGCGTATATAGATCGTTTATTTCTACGTCCAGGCGAAGGTTGGGAGTGACTTCTGATGTAAGAAGGTTTGCTGATGCACTTTTAAAGCCGGAGTTCTCACTGTTTTCTTTTATATATATACGGCTTCTATTCGTAAAGGTAACATAACCGTCGGCGCTGCCAATCAACATGAATCCCTGGGCAACAGGGGCAAACTCACGCGGAATAATATCGCCGGTTTCACCTGTGGCATTAACTATATTGCCCTGGCCCTGAAATTTCTTAAAAACGGCCGGCACATAGGCGTTGGCTCCGGGAGAATACGCGCCATAACCACCCTCATAATCCGATAGATAATGCGATCGACCATTGTCCTTGGAATCCCAGAAATATGCAATTCCTGTTGTACTGGTATTATTAAACAGAAAGTGCCTTAAATGGAGTGCAGAAGGGTAAGGATTCCCCACAAGGAGGCTTTGATCTTTCATGATTCTCACCTGAAACTCACCATCGTTAGCCCGGCCTCTAAAATCATAACGTTGAGAACTGCCGGTATTATTTTGAACTCCGTTTATAATAGTGGAACTTGTACCGTTAGTTCCTTTCATAGTAAAACCTTCGCCGGGAAGAAGATCAAAAAGGTCACCAATGTACCTCCAGTCCAGATAATCTATTCCGGAGAATTTATGTAGCCAGCGTTTCGAAATTGTAAGTGGATCTGCTGTGCCGTTTAATTCGGAAGTAACAAGTGCTTTCCTGCTTCTGGTGATATCCAGGGGTTCGTACAGTATCTCGCTTACAGATTTATTTGCACTTACATTAGCGACTGGAAGTGACCAGTAATTATAGTCAAAGGCATTGGAAGTACCTTCCTGGAACACAGATACCAGACCTTCTCCAGAGTTTTTGTTTGTTGTTTTTTCGCCCTGTAATATTTGCGCTTCACTCCTTAAATAAATGCTGGCCTGGGTAGATGGCTGGTGATTCTTTTTTAAATCGATACCATCTTCAATAAATAATACTTCATTATTTACATAGATGTAGCTATCTCCTGTTACAGAAGGAGAAATACTCAATTGTCCGTAAGAAGAATTGAATAATAATAGTAAAAAAAGAAGTTGTATTAATCTCATTTATTTTTGATAATCAATAAGAAAGGTAATAAAAAAATTAAAGCCATTTGCTTTTTGGAAATAGCTGTTAAAAAAACAAAGACCGTCTTTTCAACTGCAGTAGTTCCCGAGGTGATTTTCTTGTTCCAGAGAGTTGTTAAATACCTATATGAAAAAGGTTAAACTCTTGCTAAAGACTTGGGTAGCGGGAGGCAATATTTTCTATTTTTGGCAAAGTTGTAAGAAGTATAATTGAAAATAATTTGGGATGGAGATAATAATTTTAGTAGCAGGATTTTCATTAGTTGGTATATTATTTGTCTTTTTTGTACGGACTTTACTGGACAACCGGCAGCAGGAGAAAAAGTTGAGCAGACAAATACTGGAGCTTGAAAGAAAAAAATTTCGTAGCTAAATCTTATCCGTTACAGAGCATCTCAATCAAAAGAAAATTTCTAAAGGAGCATCTTGCGGGGTATTAAATATTAATTTCAGGTATTTACAGATTTTCCTGCTCCACGTATAAACCTGTTTTCAATCTCTTCATCAGCACCCATTTTAAAAAAAATGCTGATTTATTTTAGTTTCCCGGCGTCAGGGAAACTAAATCCTTATAACTTTGTCAAAAATCTTACAACCCAATTTATTTAGGATAAGAAATGAGCAACCGGAATTCGCAGGTAGTGAACACAATTTTAATAGTAGTTGGCGGCGGACTCCTTATCTATACCATTGCTGCTGAAAATCCAAATCAGTATTTTAAGATTTTTGGGCTTATTATAATAATGATTGGTCTCTACAGGGCTACTAATCATTGGGTAGCAACTAAAGACGATCATAAAGAAGAGGAAAACCAGGAATAATATGAATTTTAGGCCCGGAGATAAAGTGGAATTACTGGACGATAACCTTGAGGGTATCGTGGTTACGCATGAAGGAGACATGGTGGAAATTAAAACCAGTGAAGGTTTTAATATGGAATTTCCTGCCTCAGATCTTGTTAAGATTGAAACTCCCATAGAAGATTTTACAGATAACGTGGATTTTAATCAGGTTCTTGAGGAAAAAAAAATCCCAAAAAAACCGAATAGTCAACGTATCAAACCTAAAGAAAGAAATGCTCCTCCAATGGAGGTAGACCTGCATATCCATAAACTTACAAAGTCTACAAGAGGTTTATCCAATTACGAGATGTTGGATATTCAGCTGGATACAGCAAGACGTCAGCTGGAATTTGCCATGGAAAAACGCATACAAAAGGTGGTGTTTATCCACGGAGTAGGGGAAGGGGTTTTAAAAGCCGAGCTTGATTATCTTTTCGGTCGCTATGCCAACCTTAAATTTTATGATGCCGATTTCAAGAAATATGGGCTGGGGGCTACTGAAGTTTATATTTTTCAGAATACAAAGGCCTAATTAGTTTCTTCGCCGTTTCCATCTTCCTCATTTTCTTCAGCACCATCTTCGTCTTCACTATCCTCTTCGTTCTCGTCATTATCTTCATCCACATTTTCGTCTTCATCAACTTCTTCTTCGTTCTCCCCTGTAATTGTAAATTCTATAGTCTCATCAAAATAACCAAGTGAATATTCAGAAAATTTTATTTCTTCCCCACTGCCATCCTGTTTAATTAAAGAAAAATCTCTTAGTTCTATGTAGCTCCTTATTCTCCTGTTCTGAATCAGGTTCTCAAGGTATTCAGGATTTGCGAGGGAAATAGCAGTCTGCCTGTCGAGGTAGTAAGCACGATTTGCAGCATTTAGGTATAACTGTGGGGTACTCAGGTTCTCTTCATTTACTTCATTTCGTGTTGGTGCACCATCTCCGTCATCATCTGCATCCAGGTAATTGGGAATTTCATCTTCATCGGTATCCCGAAATTCCCGTTCGTTAATGGTAACCACGGCATCTCCACTAGCACTAATTTCCAGTCTTGTAGGCACATTATCATTATCATCGTCTATATCCAGGTAATCAGGAATTCCGTCGCCATCAGAATCTAAATGTTGATCGTTTTCCAGGTCAAAACCTTCGTTTAAATTGGAAACCCCATCACCATCAGCATCTGCATCGTTCGTTTCATCCCTAAAATTCGTAGTAATTTCAATAGTTCCCCTGGAAGAGCTTCTGTATTCTTCAAGAACACTCGGCTCGCTTGGAGGGATTTCACTACAAAAGTAGGGATTGCTGCTGGAAGTAGGAAGCGCATCATCGTAGATGCGATAAACCAGAATATTGTTATTATTCAGCGTTAACCCTACAGGTCCGGGTTCTGTTCTCAGCGTATTCGCTTCAGAACTTATATCGTTTCCCGAGATCAGTAGCGACATAGATTCAAAAACATCCTCACTATTTGTGGCGTATAAAACTTTAGTTTCACGGCCGCAAAGCTGGAGCTGGCTATCCTCCAGATCAAAGCTGGTCACGATAATATCACCACTGTCACAGGAGATCGCGGCGCAACAAATCATTATCAGGGCAAAAATTCTCTTCATCTTCAAAAACTTTAAATTGGTGCATAAAATTCAAATTTTTATGCTCTGGAACAAAAGTAGAGGAAATATAGATTTCTAAGGAAGCTTCTTATAAATAATTTAAAATCTGCTATTTTTGTGCTCCATGAAAAAAGTATATTTAGACTCAGCAGCAACTACTCAAATTCGGGATGAAGTCATCGACAGAATGAGCACGGTCATGAAAGATAATTTCGGAAACCCTTCATCTACACATAGTTATGGAAGATCATCGAAAACTTTAGTTGAACAGGCTAGAAAAACTGTAGCTTCCTGGCTAAACGTATCGGCATCTGAAATTATCTTTACTTCGGGAGGTACAGAGGCCGATAATCTGGTGCTAAATAGTGCTGTACGTGATCTTGGGGTAAGGCGAATAATTACTTCAAGGATAGAGCACCATGCGGTACTTTATACTGTAGAGCAGTTGCAAAGATCCTTCGGAATAGAAGTGCGCTACGTAAAACTCGACGAAAAAGGTAATGTTTTTCTAGATGATTTAGAGCATTTACTGGCTGCTTCGGAAGAAAAAACGCTGGTGAGTTTAATGCACGTAAACAATGAAATTGGTAATAAAATCGACCTTAAAAAAGTAGCTGAAATTTGTAAGACCAATAATGCCCTTTTTCATTCAGATACAGTACAGTCTGTTGGACATTATCAACTCGACCTGAAGGAGATCCCAATTGATTTCTTAGCAGCCAGCGCCCACAAATTCCACGGACCAAAAGGTGTGGGTTTTGCATTTATCAGGAAAAACAGTGGACTCAAACCACTTATTTTTGGAGGAGAGCAGGAGCGCGGGCATCGTGCCGGGACAGAAGGGGTTCATAATATTGTAGGATTGGAGGAAGCTATTGAAATTTCATACAACAACCTGGAAAAAGAAAAAGCTGAAGTTTTGGCTTTAAAAAAGCATTTTATTGAAACTTTAAAAGCAGAAATTCCGGGTGTGAAGTTCAATGGTAACTGCGAAGATCCTGAAAGCAGCACTTACACGCTTATCAATATTTGCCTCCCGGTTTCTTCGGAAAAAGCGCTAATGCTGTTGTTTCAGTTGGATTTAAAAGGTATAGCTTGTTCAAAAGGTAGTGCCTGCCAAAGCGGAAGCAGCAAAGAATCTCACGTTTTAAGTGCTTTTTTAGCAGAAGAAGACCTGGTTAAACCTTCTATCCGTTTTAGTTTTTCAAAATACAATACCAAAGAGGAAATGGATTACGTGGTGCAGGTTTTAAAAGAGTTTATTGAAGCCTGATTCAATACAAGATCGATAATTGGCATTTTCGAGGGTAGGCTGAATTTTCATCCACTACGCAGACCTCTCAGGTTTTTAAAACCTGTGAGATCTAAAAACAGTAGATCGATATTTGTCATTTTTCAGCATCTATTTATTTTCTAAAGAATTTCGCTTCGTAGGTATTAGTATTTCCCACATTATCAGTCACAATCAACTTAAAATCATTTTCAGTTTCTGTAACAGCGCCGTCACGAAAATCGTGGGTAAGGGTATTATCTTTATATTCGTATTCCATAAGGATAAATTTCCCGTTTACCGTAGCGCGATAGCTCTTAATTCCCGAAAGATCATCACTTATTTTCACCTTAAGGTTACTGTTGTTGGAAATCCACTGCCCGTCAGAAAAATTTACCGGACTTATCCATGGCTCCTTATTATCTGAAGCCAGGGTGTAGTTACCAAAAGTCCTGATCCCGGTGGTAAACCTATCTGCTTTTTTATACGTTGAAGAATAACTGGGACGCCCTCTGTAACCAAGTTTTGCGATAAACATTTTCTCCTTTTCTGCCGGCTCATACTTGCTTACATCAAAGCCAATCGTGATATTTTGATGAATTGGAGTATCATCTTTGTGCAGGTTAATAGTATCGCCGTTAAAACTGATATCCAGATATTTATCCTGATATAAACTTCCCTTTGGAATATAAACATCAATTCCATTCTGTTCTGTAGAAAAAGATTGATTTGCCTGCACAAAATATTCGGTTTCCTCCAATTGCTTCGGCTGAACCTTCTCACTATATTCACCTTGAATAGGTACTCTAATTACACTTTCGTTCCCGGCAAAATCGGTAACTTTTATGGTGTAATTGTAATCCAGGCTGTCCTGTATCTCCAGCCTTCCTTCAGATTGGACATTTGCGTAAAGGCTTAAGGGATTGCTTTCTTCCACAAACAACTTCTGAACCCGCGACCGAGTGCTGGTGTAATATTCATAATCTATTAATTGATTGAGGTGGCGGGTTTCAGCAAAGGAAAATCTGTCGAAATTAAGCTGAAACACATTGTCGCCATTTAAGTTCGCTTCAATTTTATATACCCCGTTTTGGTTGGAAGCCATATCCTGCTGGTCTACAGTAGAAATCCCGAATCCCACTTTGCCACACGCATTTATTTTTTCAGCAGTATAAGTGCCATCTTTTAAAGGAATTAGCCTTATTCTTTGCCGTTCTGCGGAATGGTTTACATGCGAATCTTCGTCCATGGGATAAGCAAAAAGTCCGTTAATTATGGGTTTTCTATGATCCTGAATTTCTATTCCGAATAATTTTGGGTTCATAGGTCGCTGGCTGCCGTCCCTTATTTCAAAATGAAGATGAGGGCCTCCGCTGCCACCGGTATTCCCGCTGTAGGCCACAAGATCTCTGCTTTCCAGCTGAAGTTCTCCGGCTTCCGGAAAAAGTTCAATTTCATAAGATTCGTTGGCGTATTGCTGTTTTTTCACGTAGGCTTCAATTTCCGGAGAAAAACGCTGCAGGTGGCCATAAACTGTGGTGTAACCGTTTGGATGCTGAATATAAAGCGCTTTCCCATAGCCATAATGCTGAATTTTAATCCGGCTAACATGCCCGGGCGCGGCAGATTTTACCTCCAGGCCTTCCCGTTGCTGTGTTTTAATATCAAGGCCACTATGGAAATGATTCGATCTTAATTCCCCAAAAGTTCCTGAAAGTACCAGGGGAAAATCAAGCGGATTTTCAAAGTAATCCTGGGGTACTTTAGGTTGGGATTGTGCAAGTAGCGATATGGTAAGAAAAATAAGTAAATAATAAAACTTCATAAGACTTGTTTAAGCAAATTCATAGCGGGATAAAGATAATCAAACTCCGTGCAAAAGTAAATGGCTTTGCCTGAGTTTATTGAGGCTGATAGACGATTTTTATGAAAATAGGATTAAAAGTATTGGGATATTTCAAACGGTATGCTAACTTTGTAGGGATTGGCATCATATCCAGCTTTTATGAGTGAATTAACGGAAATAGTTGATAGTCTTGAAAATAGAATCAGCAAGTTGCTTCACAAGTATGAAGTTTTAAAGCAGATGCAGGCTTCTTTACAGGAAGAATTGACATCTGTGAAATCTGAAAACGCCGCCTTAAAAAAGGAACTGGAAAATTCCGGAGAGCGTATTCAATCTTTAAAAGCTGCAAATGCGATGCTGGGCAGTAATGATTATAAGAGAGAGACAAAGCTCAAGATAAATAGTCTGATAAGGGAAATTGACCAATGTATTGTGCAGTTATCCGACTAATTAGTAATAATGGCCGATAAATTAAAGATCAAAATATCGATAGCAGATCGTGTGTATCCTTTAACCATTCAACCAAAACAGGAAGAAGGATTGCGCAAGGCTGCAAAAAAAATCGAAGGCATGATCAAACAATTTGAGCAGAGTTATGCCGTTAGGGATAAGCAGGATGTACTTGCTATGTGTGCCTTACAGTTTGCAGCCCAAACTGAACAGCAGGGCATAGACAAGTCTTCTGAAATGATTGAAGCAGAAGATAAATTGAAATCGCTTAATGAATTGTTACATAAGCATTTAGCGACTTAAGTTCTTTAAATAAATAGGTTACTGCCTGTATTAGTGATTTTTTGATAAACTCAACACGGATTCTTTAAAGAGGGTGAGTCTAAGTTGTAAAAGCGCGCCGCTCCCGATTTATCGGGATGAGCGGATTCTTGATCAGCTTGTTAGCCCTAAACTTGATTTTAAGGAGTTTAATCCAAAACACAACTAATACAGGCTTTTTTTATACATAAATTTTAACTACATGGAAATAATTATAATGATCGTTGTAGGACTGGTAGGCATTGCCATTGGTTTTGCAATTGCTAAAACGATGGAGCGGAAAAAAGCTTCCGGAACTATAAAAAGTGCCGAGCAATCTGCTGCCAGTATTATCAAAGAGGCCAAAGCTGAAGGTGAAAGCATTAAGAAGGATAAAATTCTTCAGGCAAAAGAAAAATTTATTGAACTTAAATCTGAACACGAAAAAGTAATTCTTGGCCGTGACAAGAAAATAGGCGATGCAGAAAAGCGCATTCGGGATAAAGAATCCCAGGTTTCTGGTGAGATTGCCAAGAATAAAAAACTTAACAAAGACCTTGAAGAGAAGTTAGCAGATTACGAGCACAGGACGGCGTACCTGGAGAAAAAACAGGAAGAAATTGATAAGCTGCATAACAGCAAAGTACAGCAGTTAGAGGTGATCTCTGGCCTTTCTGCAGAAGATGCCAAGGCACAGCTCACAGAATCTTTAAAAGATGTGGCGAAGGCCGATGCCATGGCAATGATCCAGGACACCGTAGAAGAAGCAAAACTTACCGCACAGCAGGAGGCGAAGAAGATCATTATAAACACCATCCAGAGGATTGGTACAGAAGAGGCGGTGGAGAATTGCGTTTCAGTTTTTAACCTGGAGAGTGATGATGTAAAAGGAAGGATAATTGGCCGGGAAGGACGAAATATCCGGGCTATCGAGGCCGCTACCGGCGTAGAAATTATTGTAGATGACACTCCGGAAGCAATTATTCTTTCCTGCTTTGATTCTGTTAGGAGGGAAGTGGCCCGTTTATCTTTGCACAAACTAGTGACCGATGGCAGGATTCACCCGGCGCGTATTGAGGAAGTTGTAAAGAAGACCCGCAAGCAGATAGATGAAGAAATTATCGACATCGGTAAGCGTACCGTTATAGATCTTGGGATTCATGGATTAAATCCAGAACTGATTAAAGTTATTGGTCGTATGAAGTATCGTTCTTCTTATGGTCAGAACCTGCTTCAGCATTCCAGGGAAGTTGCGAAGTTGTGCGGAGTAATGGCAGCAGAGCTCGGGTTAAACCCGAAACTGGCAAAAAGAGCCGGTCTTCTTCACGATATTGGAAAAGTGCCGGATACCGAAACCGAGGTTCCGCATGCTATTTTAGGAATGCAATGGGCTGAGAAATACGGTGAAAAGCCGGAAGTGTGTAACGCAATTGGAGCTCACCACGACGAGGTGGAAATGACTTCCCTATTATCGCCAATTGTGCAGGTTTGTGATGCTATTAGCGGCGCAAGACCGGGAGCGAGAAGGCAGGTGCTGGATTCTTACATTCAACGTTTAAAAGATCTTGAAGAAATTGCCTTTGGTTTTGGAGGAGTGAAAAAAGCTTATGCCATCCAGGCTGGCCGGGAATTGCGGGTAATTGTAGAAAGTGAAAGGGTAAATGATGAAAAAGCTTCCAACCTTTCTTTCGAGATTTCACAGAAAATCCAAACAGATATGACGTATCCCGGACAGGTAAAAGTCACTGTGATCAGGGAAACGAGGGCGGTAAATATTGCCAAATAAAATCGTTCCCAGGAGCATAACAAGAGCATAAAAAAATCCCGCGAAACAGATATTCGCGGGATTTTTTTATGTTTCCTTATTCAGAAGCAGTCGGTTAATCATCGTAGATATTCTCATAACTATTTCCTTCTGTAACAAAAAACTCTCCGGTTACGTACCTAAAATGCCTATCCAGGTTCGCGATTTCCTTAAGGTCATCACCGTCAAGTTCAATATTGGCACTTTCCAGGTTTTCCTTAATTCTCCCGGGATTGGTACTTTTAGGAATTACACCTGTACCACGATGTTCACTCCATTTAATAAGAACCTGTCCAGCGGAAGCATCATGTTTTTTGGCAATTTTCGTAATAACTTCATTTTCCAGTAAGGAAGGTTCATCATCAGCTTTCATTCCGTCAGGTCTGTCGCCACTACCAAGAGGTGAAAAGGCGGTAATATTTATATTGTTTTCTTTACAAAACTCCAGCAATTTATTTTGCTGAAGATAGGGATGAAGTTCCACCTGGTTCATTTCAGGAATATCATCGGTTTTTTCTATAAGATCTTTCAGTTTTTTAATGCTGAAGTTTGAAACTCCCACGTGTTTTACAAGCCCCTGCTTTTTCGCTTCCAGCATCATTTTCCAGGTTTCAATAATTGGTGCTTCTTCCAGGGACAAATAATCATCGTCATTTTTTGGAGAAGCGACACCAGACTTAAAAGCAACAGGCCAATGGATTAAATATAAATCCAGATAATCCAGTTGAAGATCCTGTAGTGTTTGTTTTAAAGCCGGGATTACATCCTCTTTTTTATGTGCATTGTTCCATAGTTTGGAAGTTATCCAAACCTCTTCACGCTTAATTTTTCCTTCTGAAAATATCTCTGAAAAAGCTTCTCCAACTTCGGCTTCATTTCCATAAGTCGAGGCGCAATCTATATGCCGGTAACCCGATTTTAAAGCAGTTTTTACAGCTTCTCCCACTTTTCCTTTATCAGATTTCCAGGTACCGAGTCCAATGGCGGCCATTTCGTCGCCGTTTCTGAATTTTAGTTTATTCATAGTTTTCTTTTTTTCAAAGTACCAATATTTTAAAGGTTTTCTGAAGTAATTTTTCTGCTTTAGCAGAAGTTTAACCACCCCGGCCTTGCGGCCACCCCTCCTTTTTTAAGGAGGGGAGCAAAACCACCCCGGCCTACGGCCACCCCTTTTTAAAAAAGGAGGGGAGTGATAAGGCACATCCTGAAAATGGAAATTATCGGACTGTAGTCTCTGGCGCCGCCAATCCACGAATCAAAACTTTGATTTATTCGTGAATTAGTGGTTTTTAAAAGATTGCTGTAAAATCACAATTATCGAACTAGAAGGAAATTTTTGCTCCGAACTCCGAACTAAAAACTATCTGCGTGGGTGGAATTCTTCCATTACCTTACGCAAGTGTCTTCGGTCTACATGCATATAAACTTCTGTGGTCGTAATACTCTCGTGTCCCATCATTTGCTGAATCGGCCGTAAGTCGGCACCATTTTCCAAAAGATGGGTCGCAAAGGAATGCCGGAAGGTGTGCGGGCTTATCTTCTTACGGATACCTGCTTTTTCTGCTAGTCTTCGCACAATAGTAAAAATCATTGCCCGGGTTAGTTTTTTTCCCCTTCGGTTAAGGAACAAAGTGTCTGATGATGATTTCTCAATCACCTGGTGAACACGTACTTTCTTTCTGTAAATATTAATATACTTCCGGGTATATTCAGAAATAGGAACGAAACGCTGCTTATCACCCTTTCCGGTGACTTTAATAAAGCCTTCTTCAAAGAAAAGATCTGAAATTTTGAGTTCGATCAATTCCGAAACCCTTAAACCACAGCCGTACAAGGTTTCAATAATGGCTCTGTTGCGCTCACCTTCATTTTTGGAAAGATCTATGGCTGCAATAATTTCGTCAATTTCTTCCGTAGAAATGGTATCGGGAAGTTTCCTTCCAATCTTTGGAGCTTCTACCAGGTCCAGAGGATTGTCTTTCCGGTAATCTTCAAAGACTAAAAAATTAAAAAATCCGCGTAAACCGGAAATTATTCTCGCCCGCGACCGCGCATTCAAAGTTTTTGCAGTTTCATATATAAATTGCTGGACGATTTCTTCAGAAATATGTATTGGTGCAACCTTTATATCATTCGTTTCCAGAAACTTGATAAGCTTTGCAATATCCAGGCTGTAATTTTGAATAGAATTTAACGAGAGGCCCCGTTCTATCTTCAAATAATGGCGGTAGTCTGTTAGTGCAGTTTCCCATTTCATAGGCTAAATATAATAACATTTTAAGCCATTCCCTTAATAATACTTTAGCCATGAATAAAGATTTTCTTAACGAACTCACTCTTACATTTGCTTCAAACAAAAAAGAAAAATTATGAAGATGAAAAAAGGAATTTTGATGGTTGCAATAGCTTTTTTTGCAACTACAGCAGTAAGTGCACAGGAATTTGTACAATTTGGGATTAAAGGTGGAGTCAATTTCTCAAGCTTTACAGGCGACGGGATACAGGGACTTGAGGATCCTGACTCACGTACAGGTTTTAATCTGGGATTATTAGCAGAAATACCTTTGGCAGATAAGTTTTCTATCCAGCCGGAAGTGCTTTATTCTGCACAAGGATTTGATCTTTCAGATGATGAACAAGACAACGTTTTTGATATTGATGACAACGTAGAGTACCAGTTAGATTACATTAGTGTACCTGTATTGGCAAAGATTTATCTTGTGGAAGGATTGAATGTACAGGCCGGACCTTCTTTTAACTTTAAGGTAAATGAGGAAATTGATAATGCACCTTTTGAGGATGGAGGAGATACTGATGTCTCAGACGTCAGCAATATTCAGGATTTTGAAATTGGAGGTGTTGCCGGTTTGGAGTATAAATTTAATAATGGATTTTTTATCCAGGGAAGGTATATCTATGGATTTTCAGATTTAATTGAAGATTATGATATTCATAACTCTGTTTTCCAGGCTGGGATAGGATATATGTTTTAGAGTATAGCCAGAAATATTTTACAAATGAAGCTTTTACTGAATGGAAGGGAATGTGGTGAGGACTGGCTAGAATTATGTTTTTTAATAACTTTTGACGCAAAAATTTCCCTGTTTATAAGGGTTTGCAGAGATTTTGACGCAAATTTACCAAAAAGTTGTTCTTAATAAATTATTATATAACTGTTAATCAGGTGAATATGCAACAGTAACGTGGCTCTGCCCGTTACCCTCTTGCTCTACATATTCCCTTTTAATGAAATAAATTTGCAACCTCCGGGCGCAAAGTAAAATTGTCATTAAAATGACACATCTTGCTTTATATTTCTAGTATGAGTAGATAGGTTTAAAACCTCTCTCTAAAAGTTTAATCCTTTAAACACAAATTCGGATACAGACATTTATTTATGAGGGATATATTAAAAATATCAGCTGTAAAATTAACATTTACATAACAATTTAAAAAGCACATTTGTTCCTTTATTTACCAGCTTTAAAAGCTTCAATTTTAGATATTTGAACTGATGCTTTAAGACAATAAGAAATAGACAGTCCACCTCCTTTCTCCAAAAAATCTTTCGAGTATTCCATAAGTTGTAATGCTTTGTTAACGGAAGACTATTAGTGTTTGCACTACCACAACAATAACTTTTAAAATAATATTAAAAATGAAGGATTTCATTTTGAAATTTTAAAGGAGGCCATCTTAAATTTTTAAAAATAAAAACACATGAAAATACTACAATTAATTCTAATCTTGGGGCTCTTATTTAACACTTCATGCAACAATGATGATGACCAGCCCCGAAAACCTATTGATCAACTACCAGCTGCTACCCAAACCGGACAACAGACTTTTGGCTGTTTAATTAATGGGGAGGCATTTATTCCTGATAATCTCGGAAGGGGGAGACCAAACGCGTTTTATCAATTTGTAAATGGGCATATACTTTTGTAATTGCCGCCTCAAGTGGTGGTGGCCCTGAATTACTTAGTATAAGTATTGGTGGACTGGATATAGCACCTTTACAATCCTATACATATTCTTTTGAAGAAGAAAAATCAGGAAATACCTACGGGGCCATTATTAAAGGTTTAAAATATTCTACCACTGAAGATGAAAAACCTGGTAAATTAATTATTACAAATTTAGATCAAAAAAATTATATTCTTTCAGGAACTTTTGAATTCACCGTATTTGACAATGAGGGCAATGAAATTAGAATTACCGATGGACGCTTTGATATGCTGTATACCAATTAGTTACAAAAACCATTTATCATGAAAAGATTGAAGCTTATATTAGTAATTCTGCTAGTCAGTCTTAATTCCTGCTCAAAACAAGATGATTGTGATAACCCGTTAGACTGTTTGCCTCCAGCCACCCAACCTGGTGCCGGCACAATCGGCTGTTTGGTAGATGGAAAACCTTTTACTCCAGGCGGCAATCAATCGGGAGGCCTAACCCAACAGGTATTCTACCAATTTGTAGATGGGGAATATCATTTTGGGCTTTTCAGTTCTAAACAAAAAAGGGGATAGAAATGAAAGCGTAGGAATATTTCTTAAGAATTTTGAAATAAGAGAAAACGTATCCTATTTTATTGGATCAGAAATAACAAATTCTAATTACGCTCTTTATCTCTATGGAGCATCAGATTTTGCTAGTTCTTCCGATTTTATTGGCGAGATCATCTTTACAAAATTTGATGAGAATACTAATATTGTTGCCGGCACTTTTTGGTTTGATGCTGTAAATGAGGCAGGGGAAATGGTTGAAATCCGGGAAGGCCGCTTCGATATGGAGTTATAATTGATACTTATTAGTAAAACCACATATCATGAAAACATTGAAATTTTTGATTGTTCTCCTTCTATTCAATTTTAATTCTTGTTCAAAACAAGATGATTGTGATAACCCGTTAGATTGTTTGCCTCCAGCCACCCAAACTGGTGCCGGCACAATTGGCTGTTTGGTAGATGGAAAACCTTTTACTCCAGGCGGCAACCAATTGGGAGGCCCAACCCAACAGGTATTCTACCAATTTGTAGATGGAGAATATCATTTTGGACTTTTTGCTATTAATAAACGGGGAGATAGGAATGAAGCAATTGGGCTTAATAGTAAGGGAATAATTTTAGAAAATTCTGCTTATACTCTTAGTTTAGAAATCACTTCACAAAATGCTACATACAAAATAGGGGCCATACGTTTTGAGACTACCCAAGAAAATACCGGCGAAATCATCTTTACAAAATTTGATGAGAATACTAATATTGTTTCCGGGACCTTCTGGTTTGATGCAGTAAATGAGGCAGGGGAAGTGGTAGAAATCCGGGAAGGCCGCTTCGATATGAAATTATAATCGTCTCTCAGGTATTTCTACCACCAATTCTTAATCGTTCAACTTTGCTCTCAAATTATCAATATCACTAGAAATTTTGGAATCAATCACCCTTGCATAAATTTGGGTAGTTGATATTTTATGATGACCTAAAAGTTTAGAAACTGTTTCTATAGGCACTCCATTCGCCAGAGTAACAGTTGTCGCAAACGTATGGCGGGCTGTGTGAAAGCTAAGTTTCTTCCTAATTTTTACTTCATCAGCAATTTCCTTTAAATACTGATTTGTTTTCTGGTTGGAGTACACCGGTAACAATTTTTCCGTGCCGTCTATTTTTGGGTGATCTTTATAACAATTCAGGATTTCTTCAGCTTCTTCTAATAAAGGAATACGAACAGCTGTATTGGTTTTGCTTCTTCGGGTATAAATCCATTTCTTACCATCTATCCCAAATTGTAAATGGTTTTTATTTAAAGCTTTAACATCGGCATAAGCCAAACCTGTATAGCAGGCAAAAACAAAAATATTCCGGTTAATCCTTAAAACATCTTTTTCAAATTCTGCGCTTTTGATCTTTTCCAATTCCGGTTTGGATAAATAAACCATATCTACCTGTTCAAAGCGAAGCTTAAATCTTACGGTGGGGTTCTTTTCTATCCAATCTAAATGTTCCGCCAGTCGCATCAGCTTCTTAAAGCGCTCCATGTGCTTCATTACCCCATTATTTTGAAGGCTGGACAGTGAGCGAAGGTAACTTTCAAAGCCTATGGTAAATTGGTAGTCAATCTGCTTTAAATAAATATCTGAAGTACGATGTTGTTTTTTCAGGTACTCCTTCAGGTAATTCTCTGTAGTCCTGTAATTCTCCATGGTGCCGTACTTCAAGACATCGGACATTTTTTGGTCGTGATAGCTTAAAAGATAAAGTAGAGTATAGTGCTGCTGATCGGTTCCTAAAAACCGGTCTTTAATAAGGTGAGCCGTAATGACCTGATCTTCTTTCAACAAACTATCGTATGCCTTATACAAAAGAGCCTTGGTTTCATCAAGTTTTTTATTGATTTGGTAGCTTTCTGCACTATTGCCTAGTATTTTTCCGGCTGATTGGTTCCACCTGTTTACAGGCAAAGTTCGTTTTAAACTAATTTCTAATGATTTACTATTAACGGTAACTCGGGCATAAAGGAGGGCGAGTTCTGGTTGCTTTTTCTTTTTGCGGATGAAAAAAGAAATAGAAAAGGTTTGACTGGTACGCATTGCTTGATCGTTTTAAATGAAACAATTATTAAGAGTACGAAAG